>CAZJXZ010000003.1:0-39902 GCA_964549955.1 uncultured Eubacteriales bacterium | reverse complement strand
TTCTGATGCAGTCCAGCCACTCCTTGACATGGAGATGAGAGGTGTCGACCTGCTTTCCTTCCCTGTAGGTGTACATCAAGCCTCTGGTAGCAAAATATTTTTCCGTGGCTGAAGTGACGGTGTCAATGCCTTTTGCACCTGGGTGGTAAGCAAACAGCGGCATTTCGGTATTGATAATGTTATTCAAAATCTTCTCCTTGTAGCGGGTAGATTCACGGTCGGCCATGACAATCAGCGTGTTGCCGACTTCCATCGTGCCGTCATGGCCCATGAATACTTTTCCTCGGCCTCTGCCGTTGGCAAGAGTGGCGCTGTACATATAAGTTAAATTTCTATCCGGGTATTCAAAAACTGCCTGGAAGACATCAGGAACATCGCGCCCATCCTGGAAGAAGTAAATCCCGCCAGAGGCAACGGCTGTCTTCGGTATGCCGAGCTCAAGAATCTGGTTGACAGCATCATACTCGTGGGAGAGCAGGTCGCCGGAAAGCCCTGTTCCATAATCGTACCAGCAGCGCCAGCGGAAAAACCGCTCCAGGCTGAAGGGGACTTTGTGCGGAGCCGGACCCTGGAATAGCTCCCATTCAATGGTCTCCGGGCTTCCCTTTTCGTGAATGGCATAGACCCATGCTCCATCAGGGGAGTTACGGTTTGTGGTCGTCTCCACCAGAGTGATCTTACCCAGGATGTTCTTTTCGATAATCTGCTTGGCCTTGATGTGGCTTTCCTGCTGCCGTCCCTGATGTCCGAGCTGGAAGACAATTCCGGTTTTCTTAACAGTGTCGACAAGCCTTAACGTATCTTCAACAGTCCTGGTCATGCACTTCTCGCAGTAGACATGCTTTCCGGCATTGGCGGCATCGATGGCCATCTGGGCATGCCAGTGGTCAGGAGTGGCGATGATCACCGCATCAACATCGTCACTGGCCAGAAGCTCCTGATAGTGACGGTAGCGCTTTGCTCCTTTCAACAGCGCTCCGCCGCCAGGCCTGACATCGCATTTGGAGGCAGCGAGCCCCCGCTCTGCCCGGATATCGAAAACATCGCAGACTCCAGTCAGGACAACGTTCAAGTCCTCCTGGCTCAGAAAGATTTCAAGCTCCTTATCAAGCTTGTCCTTCCTGGCGTTCTTTCTGGCCTCCTCGACCCACTCGGGGTGAGCAAAGCCAGCGCATCTGGCCAGATATTCCCCCCTTCCTCCAAAGCCGATGACTCCCAGCCTGATGAGCTGGCCGGCTTTTTTCTTGGCAGGAGCAGGAAGAATCGTTGGAGCCTTGCCGCTGATGCCCAATTCAGCGAGGATTTCCTTTTTCTTGCGGTCATCCAGCCATTTCTTCCTGAACATGGCATAGAAGAAAGGTCCGAAAATGGGCAGCGTGGCCAATCCTTTGAGGATATCCCTTCGGCGGATAATTCCAAGCTTAGCAGGCTCTTGGCTTGCACCCGGGATTTCATTTTTATTTTCCTGGCTCATTTTAATCCTCCAAATTTCTTTTCATTTTAGAAAATCTTTATTCGGGTTTTTTCTTATAAAAGATAAACCTGTCGAGACCGATAATCTTTCCTGTGGGAAACAAGATCAGCACCAGAAGCGCCCACATCTCGATTAATATTTTGTTGACGATCAAATAGCTTCCCTCTGCTGGATTGGTGTACGTGTAGCCGATGAACGGCGGGTTGAAGACAAAATACAGAAAAAGGAGAGCGCCTCCGGCAATGCTTGCCGCCTTGGTTAAAACGCCAGCAACCAGCGCTGCGCCGATGGCAATCAAGCCCCAGACGTTCAAAAAATCGACAATCTTCAGGGCAGTTGGGCTGGAAACAATCGAGGTCGCCAATCCGGAAAATATCCCCTTTGTTTCCAGGAGATATCCGGCTGACGACCAGTAAGGATTGAGCAGCTTGACAATCCCTTCGTAAAGAAAATGCCAGCCGATAAGAATCCTGAAGATGACCAACACGGTCAATTGAGCCTGAGTGTAATTTGTTTTTTTATCCATTCCTTCCTACCTTTCGTTTTGGGTAAATCTTGATTTTTTTATGCAGTTCGATTTAATAAAATTTAAAAGAAATTGCCGATATTTATCAAGGAGCAACTTAAATAGAGTTAAAAGAGATGCTAAATCCTGGATAGGCTGTTTCAGGAAGAAATCTTGGCTTGAATTCCCCTGATATTCTTGAGCACTTGCCATGGTCTGTGATTTCATGAATAATGAAAACACGAGCCGAAACAGGATTACCATATACAGATTTAGAGAACGTGTCAATAATAAAAAAATTAGTTTAAATTTGACTTTTCCTTTAATAATAGATAAAAATCATAGCTTAAATATAGACAACAAGGAGGTCGCTATGGAGAGAAGGGATTTTTTCAAGACGCTTCTGGCAACATCTTTGTTTGCTCCAATTTTCCTGGCATCGAAAAAGGGCAACGCTGACCTCGACCTTTATCTCATCGGAGATGAGCCTGAGCTATTTCTCCCCTCTATCCTGGATGAGCTGAAGGCATCCGGGATAGTTTCTGGCGAGCATTTTTCCTTTATCGATTATCATCCTGAAGCAGAGGGCTTGAAGCGAGCTCTCCTGCAAAGAGGCTGGAAATCCGCGCAGAGTCCGCTCCAGGCTGACCTCGCTCTTTCCTTCTGCGACCTGCGCCGCAAAGCCCTCCCCTCTTATACTCTCGTCAAAGAAGGAAACATCTGGGATGTCCGGGCGCGAAGGCTTCACACTCTATGGAAAGAGATGAATGAAAAATATAAACCTTCCTCCTGCTTGACCGTCGCTTCCTTCCAGAAAAGAAAATCTTCCATAGCACATGGAGAATTTGTCTCAATCTACACCGATGGCCGGATGATAGAACGATTTCCTCTAAAAAAAGACTTCTCCGGGTCATTCAGGACAAAGAGAGGAAAAGTCGAAGTCAGAGTTAAGGACGCAAGAGCCTGGGTCGCCGGCTCCTCCTGCCGCCACAAAATCTGTCTCTACTCTTCGCCTGTATTTTTGACCGGCGAACGAATCATCTGCGCTCCCAACCACTTTCTCCTAGAGATTCAAGGTGCCCGCTCCATCGACACGGTCATTGGTTAGAAAGCTTTTTTTCTTCCTTGTCATTCTCTCTCTTTTCTTAAGCTGTCAGGTCAAAGAGAAATGGCAGACCTCTACAATCTTAGTCTTCGACACCTTGTGCGAGATAAAAGTCTTCTGCTCTTCAGCCAAGTTTAAATCCTGCCAGGAGGAAGTCCAGCGAATATTCTCTGAGATTGAATCAAGCTTTTCGCCTGGAGCCGGCGATTTCTCCTCTCCCCTGGTCATCAATCTCTTCCGCAGCGCCCTCCAAGTTTCGCAGGATTCTGATGGATGCTTTGACATCACTGTCGGACCCCTCTCCAGGCTCTGGGGTTTTCTCAGCAATTCCAGATTTGTGCCAGCCCCAGAAAAAATAAAATCCACTTTGAAATACATCGGCATGGAAAAAATAAAGGAGCAAGACGGTTTGCTCATTCTCCTCAACGGTATGGAGCTCGATTGGGGTGGGATTGCCAAAGGGCTTGCCGTTGGCCTTGCCTCGGAGTCTCTAATTAAGATTGGTATCGCAAGAGGCTTCGTCAATGCCGGAGGCGACCTCTACTGCTGGGGAAAGAACCCGGATAACCAGCCCTGGCAGGTTGGCATAAAACATCCACGGAAGAGCGGATTTTTAGGAGTGCTTTCCCTTTCAAACCTCTCCGCGGCTACGAGCGGCGACTATCAAAGATTTTTCGAAGTGAACGGGATTCGCTACCATCATATCTTCGACCCGAAAACAGGCTATCCGGCTCAAGGAAAGCAGAGCGTGACCGTCGTCGGACCCGAAGCGGTTCTCTGCGATGCTCTCTCAACCGCTCTCTTTGTCAGCCAGAAGCCTGAGAGAATCCTGGAAAGATACCCTGAGTATGGAGCTATCCTCGTCGACTCCAAGGGAAATCTTTCTTTTGCAGGCAAGACTTATCCTTTGCGGACGATGGAATAAGGCGAAATCTCTGCAGAGTTTAATTGCTCGGTTTTCTGTCGCGGAAGTAAGTTGCTCGCAAACAATAAAGAAGCGTTGAAATTCAACTCAACCTTGACATAATATAAAGCCTTTCATAGTTTTATAGATTTATTTTTCTACGCCTGCAAAAGCTACAGGTATATAAAGCTGTTGTTCTGATATTTGCTTCTTGAAACTTAAGAAATCCGTGGCAAGGAGGTCGATGGAATGTCTCTTTTTATGATAAAGTCAATCCTGGCAATTTTTTTCATGCTTGCGGCCTTCATGGCCACATTCAGCATGTTGACTCTGATGGGAAAAACAGAGAGAAAAGCGAGCCCCACTTTTTTAAAAAGGATGCACAAGGGCTCTGGCTTGGTCTTCATTGCTTTTCTTCTTGTGCTCACCTATCTCTGCCTTCGATACTGGGCCAAGGCTGGCGACCAGATCTGGACGAGGGCTGTCTTTCACGCGGTTTTATCCTTTGCCGTCATCATCCTCTTGATTCTAAAGATTTCCATTGTGCGTTTTTACAAACAGTTCCTACGATTTGCTCCTGTGATAGGAATGACCGTGTTCACCCTGAGTTTTGTAATCTTCAGCATATCCGCAGGATTTTTCTTCTTGAGGACCCTCTGTGCTAAAACCACTGCTTCAGAAGCACCAGCTTCTCAAACCATAATTGCTGGGGACCCAGAAAAAGGCGCTCTCCTCTTCAATAGAATGTGCGGCTTCTGTCATTATGCAGACAGAGAAGAATCCAAACAAGGACCAGGACTGAAAAATATTCTGAAAAAGGAGAAGCTCCCTGCGAGCGGAAGGCCAGCAACTATCGAAAATATCAAGAAACAGCTCAAAACTCCATTCATTGCCATGCCTTCCTTTTCTGCACTAACGGAACAAGAAATAGCCGACCTTTTGGCCTATCTTGAAAAGTTATGATGAGCTCTCAAGATTTTCCTGAAGCGTCTTAGCCGGTTTTCTGGAAAAATCTTCTCGGATGATTGAATAGAGAAGAGGCTCGCTTTAAGCTGCGGGCGTTGCCGGGAGCACGCCGTGCCATCCCGCTATTAATCGCTGACTAACAAAATTTAGGATGCTTCCTAATCAATAATCATACTTGACTTTTTTGGTAGGAATTATAATAATAATTAGCCTTTGGTTCATTAATAAATTTTATTCAAATATTAAAACACGCAAGTAGAAAACAGAGAATTTCAAGCTCAGCATTTATTCCAACTTTAACTATAGTCAATTCACTGGAATTTTAAAAAAGGAATGCAAATAAAAAACATAACTGAATTTCATTCAAGGAGATTTGAGATGCTCAAAGTTAAGATTTTCATTTCAGTGATTGTTCTCTTTCTTGGTTTGAGTGCTTTCTCCTGCAAGAAGGGCGGCTCTGAAGTCCCGGAGACAGTGAAATCAGACCCCTCTTTCGCCGCTGACATCCAGCCGATTTTCAGCAACAACTGTGCTCTATCCAACTGCCATAACAGCACTGCCCAGGCCGGATTGATCTTATTACAGGGTCAGTCCTACTCGAACTTGGTCAATATCCTTTCCACTCAAGAGCCGAACAGGATGCGTGTTCTTCCCAGCGATGCCGCTAACAGCTATCTAGTGATAAAGATCGAGGGTAATCAGACTGTTGGTGTGCGCATGCCCAACGGCAGAAGTCCTTTGAGCTCTGTTCAAATCCAGAACATCAAAAACTGGATAAACCGGGGCGCCAAGAATAATTAACTCTAATAAATCTTTCTTCAAGGAGTTAAAAGAGATGAAATTAAAAACCAGGGTATTTTTATTTATTCTCGTTATTTTTGCTCTTACTTTTGTCTTTTCCTCCGAGCTTCTGCCGTCGAAAAATCGCCAAAAAGATTATTCGGCTGAAGACAAAAATAAGCTGATGAATGAGGTGGCTGGAATTTTCAAACAGGACTGCAGCAAAGCAGGCTGCCATCGAGGGACTCATCCCCCGCTGAATCTAAACCTGGAGAGAGACAAGTTCTTGAGCTCCCTTCTGAACGTCCCCAGTCAAGAAATTCCCTCATTTAAGCTGGTCGACACGGAAAATCCAGGAGAAAGTTATCTATTGAAAAAAATCAAAGGAGATAAGGCAATTGCCGGAAAACGCATGCCGTTAAGAGCTTCCCCGCTAAAAGAGGAAGAAATCAAAACTATCGAAGACTGGACTTTAAGCTTAAAGAGAGAACAGCTCGGACTGGAAAAAACAAACCATCAAACAGAGACAGCAGCCTCCTCAAAAACCATGAATAACCCTCAGGAGAAGGAGTTGGGAAAGCCTGCTTTCTGGGGAACACGAACCATCAACCTTCCCACAACCCAATCCATCGGAAAAGGAGAAATACTCTTCAGGATATCCCATCGCTATTACCCTGCGGTCGGAGAAGGCTATGACGCTTTCTACGGGCTGGATGGCCCGGCAGCCATCCTTTTGAGTCTCGGCTATGGACTGAAGGACAATCTCGATATAAGTCTGGCCAGAAGCAACCTGGAGAAAGAAATAGAGCTTGCTCTCAAATGGGTCATGTTTGAGCAGGGAAAAAAATTGCCCGTGCCTCTTTCAGCTGCCTTCTCTATTGGCGGAAGTCTTGTCACTTTGTCCCGTCCAGGGAGGCAAGTCTTTGATGCAGACAACATGAAGCTGAACCTTCAAATCATCCTCTCCCACCGATTGAATAACAACCTTTCCTTCACTCTTGTCCCTGCCTTCTCTTCAAACGCCAATCATTGGGAATCCCCATCAGAGGGGACTTTATCTTTAGGAACCGGGGGAAGATGGATGATCTTCCACGATATTTCAATCATCTGGGAATGGATCCCTGTTTTGGCCGGATATAAAAATATTTCAAACGGCTGGGGATTAGGAATCGAGAAGAAAATCGGAGGCCATGTTTTTCAGGTTTTCTTCCTCAACTCTGCGGGCCTGACCTCTGATCAATATCTTAGCGGAGGCGACTTGAGGCTGAAAGACGGAGACTTTCGCTTTGGGTTCAATATCTTCAGGATATTTTAGCTCAGAATTTTTAGCTTCTTAAGAAGAAATTTCAAAACTATAGCATCCTAAATTCCGTGATGGAAGCAGGGTCAGGCTGGGATGTTGAGAAAACCGTTTGAAGGCTGAGCGGGCATGGTTCCTCGACCGAAGGGAGAGGAGAGCGAAGCCTGAAACCGAGCAGGCTTTGCCTCGCTGGGGCAAAGCCTACGTGTTTTCGAAACACCTAGCCTGACCCATAACGTTTTTTTTCATCACGGAAAAAAAAGAGGCTTCCTTTCAAAGCTTCTCTGCCATTGAAAGACGCTCGCCAATCGGCGGATGAGAATAATAGAGAAGCTTGACCCACCAGGCAGGATAAGCATTGGAGAGATTGCGGTCGGCAAGCCCGGCCAGGGCGGTCATGAATGCTCTCTTATCCTCTATCGATTTCAGCGCATAGCGGTCAGCCTGCCTCTCAAAAAATCTGGAGAGTGAATTGCCGAGAGGGCCAAAAAGAAAACCCGAAATCAGCCCGAAGAAGATAAAAAACAGCGGCAAGAGCGTCATGTTCCATCTCGAATTTGCGAGAAACTGAGAAAAGAGCAGTCTCATCGCCCAATTCAGGATGTAAAAAACAACGAGGCTCTGCAAGGTGCCGATAACAAGGTTTTTCCAGATATGTCTGTGTCTGTGGTGCCCGACCTCATGAGCAATGATCGATTCAACCTCGGCCACGCTCATCTTGTCCATCAGGTTATCGCCTAGCACAACGCGCCTTGTTTTTCCCAGCCCGGCAAGAAAAGCGTTCTCTTTCTTTGTCTGGCGGCTCATGTCTTCCTCAAAAAAGCCGCTGCTCTTTAATCCCCCTCTGGAAAGGATTTTCTCCAGAGCATCTGTCAGCTCTTTGTTTTCGATTGGCGTGTATTTGTTGAAAAGGGGAAGAACGACAACCGGAAAAATCGTGGCCAGGACAACGCTCACCAGGGCAAAAGCTACCCCGGCAACGAGCCACCAAGCTCGAGGGAATAAAGCCATGGTCCATAATAAAAGACTGAGCATGATATAGATGATAACCAGCCCGACCAAAAAGGATTTGATTTCATCCCAGAGCCAGCTGCGAACAGTGTGGTTGGAAAATTTCCATTTGTGCTCATGGACGTAGCTCGAGTAGAAGTTAAGCGGCATTCCCAAGACTGCCAGGATGGCTTGAAAGGCGGCAACATAAAGAATGAAAGTCAAGATGAAGCTTCTGAACAAATTGGCCAGCCAGGCGCTCAAGCCGCTAAAATAGAAAGCAACAAGAATCAGGAGCGAAAGCAAAGCCCCGGCAAGGCCCAGGATTCTCTTTTCTTTCTCATAACGCCTGGCCAGAACCTGCCTTTCCTTATTCAATAAAGGATGTATCGTTTTCATGGCGATTAAAGAAAAAGGGGGCTCTCCCATTTTTCTCAATTACACATATTCAGAGAAAAAATCAACATGTTCCAAAATATATAGCTTTTTCTTATCCTCGCTCGGTTCATGCCTGAATGATTTTATACGAACAATTGTAAGTCAAGATAATCTGTAAAATAATTTTACGGACAGGATTTAAATGTAGGCTAAGATGCAAAATATCAGCCAAGCAAAAATCAGAAATTTTTTACTTAACTGGCATAGAAATTGCATTAATTTTAATTGAAGAGAAAAGGCATGACAAAAAAGCTCTTAAAGAAAGAGCTGGTCGAGACCGTCCGCACCATACTTAGAAAAACGGCATCTAACGAGAAGCTTGGCTTCCAAACCACAAATCCCGCCTCAGGCTATGGGCTGATCGATATCGAGAAAGCCGTGCTGATGGCAAAAGATTTAAGGATAGAAAAATAGAGAAAGACAATTCAGATTCTTTCCACTGAGGTGCAATCATGCTCAAAAATTACTTTAAAACTGCAATCAGAAACCTGAAACGTCAAAAAGTCTATGCAGCGATCAACATTGCCGGGCTTTCCGTGGGGCTCGCCTGTTGTATCCTGATCGTCCTCTATGTCCATTTCGAGCTCAGCTATGACCGTTACCACCAAAACGCCGACCGCATTTACAGAATCATCGAAATTGCTAAAGAAGAAGGAAAAATAGATTACAGCTCCACAGCGCCAGCTCCCCTAGCCCCGGCTCTCGCCGCCGAATTTCCAGAGATCAGGCATGCTGTTAGATTCTTCCATCCGTCCTGGATAGAAAAATGGAGAATATCCGTCGAGGATAAAATTTTCTTTGAAGATAATGTTTTTTTCGCCGACCCTCCGGCTCTGGAAGTCTTTTCTTTTCCGTTGATTCAAGGAAATTCAAGGGATGCGCTCAAAGAGCCCAACACCGTGGTCATAACCGAGGAAATGGCTCGGAAATATTTTGGAAGCTCCAATCCCTTGGGAAAAACTCTCCTTGTCAACAGCGCTGAGACGAAGGTCACCGGCATTGCGCGAAATGTTCCTCCCAACTCCCACTTCCGCTTTGATCTTCTCGTCTCATTTTCAACATTGGGCCATCCCTCCTTCAGGAATTTTGTCTACGATATGCTCACCAACTGGAGGTCTCACAATTTCTATACCTACCTCCTCCTTGGCAAAGAGAGCTCCTCTCTGGAATTGCAAAAAAAATTCGTGCCCTTCCTGGAGAGGCAGCTCAACGTAAAAATCTCTGGTTTCGAACTTTATCTCCAACCTTTGAAGGATATCCATCTTCATTCGAAGAATTTCAGCTACGAAATAACATCGACCAACAGCGACATAGCCTATGTTTATATTTTTTCTGCGATTGCCCTCTTCGTTCTGGTCATTGCCTGCATCAACTACATAAATCTATCCACCGCTCGTTCTACGAATCGAGCCAGAGAGGTTGGCACGCGTAAAATTGTCGGCGCCAGCCGGCTCGAACTCATCAAACAATTCCTGGGAGAATCTGTGGCCTTGTTATTTCTCGCCCTCTGTTTTGCCCTTGTTCTCGTCTCCTTCTTCCTGCCAGCACTCAACTCTCTGACCGGCAGCAATTTCACCATTGGTTTTAAAAACCTTATCTCCATCGCCGGACTCTTGCTCGCCGCAGCCCTGGTATTGGGGGCAGCCGCAGGGATTTATCCTGCCCTCTTCCTTTCCACTTTTCATCCCTTGAACATTCTCAGAGGGAACCTCCTTGCCGGCTTGAAAAAGGCTCATTTCAGAAGAATTCTCGTCGTGGTTCAATTTGCTATTTCTATCATCCTGGTCATCGGAACGATGGCCATCAAAGACCAGCTCAAGTATTGCATGAACAAAGACCTTGGCTTCGACAAGGAACATGTGGTCGTGATTCCGGTGAGGGAGGGCAAAACCGTTATGGAATTCGATTCGCTCAGAAATAAGCTGCTCCAGCATCCGGAGATAATGAATGTTGCCCGCTGCTCAAGCCTTCCTGGCAAGACAATCGGCCTAAGGGGATTTCTCCCAGAAGGAAACAAATGGAGCCCGAGGTATTCTATGTTTGTTGATTATGATTTTATTCCGACCTTGGGAATGGAAATTGTTGAAGGGAGGAATTTCTCCCGGGAATTCAGCACTGACCTGGATGACGCCTATATCGTCAACGAGGCGGCAGTCAAAGAATTCGGATGGGATTCAGCAGTAGGCAAACGCCTCTTCTGGGCTGGAGATTCAAATAAAAATGGAGAGGTTATAGGTGTTGTCAAGGATTTTCACTTCAAGTCCCTCCATCAAAAGATTGAGCCTTTTATACTTCACATGCTCTATCCGGGCCAAGGATTCAATTACATCGCGGTCAGAATCAATACTCAGACTATCTTCGGCCTTCTGGATGCCATAAGAAAAGACTGGCAGGAATTCAATCCCCGCATCCCTTTTGAAATTTTCTTCCTGGATGAAAACCTCGACAGGCTTTATGCCTCAGAAAAAAGAATGCTCAAGGTTTCAGGAATTTTTACTTTCCTGGCCATCTTTATCGCCTGCCTGGGATTGTTCGGGCTCGCCTCATACCTTGCCGAGCAGAGGACAAAAGAGATCGGGATCAGGAAAGTTCTCGGCGCTTCAACGGGCAGCATCATCATCCTGCTTTCCAAAGAGTTCACAAAGCTGGTCATCATCTCCAACATCATCGCCTGGCCTTTGGCTTATTACACCATGAATAAATGGCTTCAGGATTTTGCTTACAGGATCAGTCTGGGAGTGGAGACATTCTTACTGGCAGGTGTGCTTGCCTTTGTCATCGTTTTATTCTCGGTTGGCTACCAGTCGGTCAAAACCGCTCTGGCCATTCCGGTCAAAGCGCTGCGCTATGAATAAAACTTAAAAAACCCACTCTTGTCTCTGAGATTCGCCTTTTGACCAATGTCTTTGAGAAAAGGAGGCTTCTCCTTGCCGCTCTTTTATCTGTTGTGTTTACCAAACAATCGGCCTTGGGCGAGGATATGTCCTACCATAATTATTTACCTCAGATGTTAAATTGCCCGGCTTTCAAGATTGATAGCTATGGTCAAAGAAGCGAAGAGCTATAATTTCAGGGATAAGGCTATTTCTTTATCAGAAAAAAGCAAGCCGATATCTTTTTCTTGTAGCGCCAAATATCTCTTGACAGCGGTAAAGCCAAGATACTTGGCGGCTCGAGGCGGGAGATTCAATTCCGGATTTCCTTTAAAATAAAAATCGACCAATTCTTCCGAGGAAAATCTGGTCGAACAATAAATATCTCTGAGCAGCCGTTCATTTTCCTGACACCAGTTCAATTTGTCCCGGCTGAAGAGAAAATGGTCGGACAATTTGCGTCCGGGGAAGACAAGAGAAGAAAAATAAGTGGCCAATCCTTCTGAAATCAAGAGCCATCGAGCACTTTCGCCATCAGCGACCGCTCCCCTGCCCAGGTTCAAAAGGAAATGGGCATACTCATGAGCAACAAGAATCCTGAATAGACTGAAATCTTTGAACCTCTCCAAGCCAAAACAAATCACGGGTTCGCCCAGATAATCCATGACAAAGCCTTCGGGGCTGAAAAACCCGATAAAAAGATAAAAATCCGGCTCCTTGACCGGAGAAATAATTCTTAGGCAATCCCTGTAGGACTCCTCGATTATTTTCTCAGGAGGACAGAACGATATGAGGTTTTTCAACCGGCCATAATGTGCTTTCTTAATCGCCTCCACTCGCTGCTTCAGGCTCGAAGAATTTATCAGGGGAAAATGGGAAAATAAGCTCTCTAAAAATTTTCTATGAGGATGATAATAATACCTGCGGTAAGCTCCCCATCTCTCTGAGCGGGATGTAACTTTATTCAAAAAAACAAAAAAATCACGGTACAAAGAAAAAATTCTCATTCCACTTTTCAGACGAAGGCTGAGCGGTTTGAAAGCAGTTTGAAGGCTGAAGCTTTTATTTCTTCTCCTTCCCCCGGAGAGTAAATTTCTTTATAAACAATAAAGTCGGAGGCTTGACTGAAATATCATAGAAGGCAAGATAGATACTTTTGAGCTCCGGAGAAGAATTATAAATCGAAGTCTCAAACTCAATTTCCTGGCCTGGCTTCACCTTTTCCATCAGTTTCTGGTCGACAACCTTGTTGCCCAGATAAATCCTGAGAAGCACAAAAGGCATCTCTTTCTCGACTTCGCTCCTGACCGAACCCTTCAGGATGAAATACTGCTCAAGCGGAGCTTCGATATTATCCTTATCGACCTTTATCTCCGCTTTATCCAGACCGAAGAACTTTGTTGAAGAGAGGTTAACCGTCTCAATCTTGGGTTCTTCCAGGGCGACGAAATACCTTACGGCTGGCACAGAATATCCAGCCGGAGGGTCGATAATTTTTAAACTCACCTCGTGAATTCCAGGAATTATCGTCGGCAGGCTCATAATTTCACTCGAATCAATCCTAGTCTGCTTGGCAAAGGCCAGAGACTTGGAGATAACTCCTCCAAAAGAATACCCATCCAGCATCCACTGGACCTGTAAAATGCCTGTTCCCTCGTATTTGATATCGGCATAAACCGTCATGGGCTCAAAGTTCTTTCCGACAATCTTATAGGATTTTCCATCGTCAAACCTCAACTGTATGAAATAGACCTGGAAGGCTGCCCTCGGCCCCTTCTCCTCTGAAGAGACTTTTACCACCGTTGAAAACGAAAGTCCCTGCCCGACGAGGCCATAATCCCAAGCCCTGACGGTATAATTTCCGGGAATGGTGTAGAGATGAGTCTCGGTTCTTCCAGCAGTCAGTTGAGTTCCGTCGCCGAAATCCCAGCTGATGACAGTCGAAAAGAAATTTTCCGCGGTAAAGGTAACTGGGCGGTTTACGACTGGATACATAGGACTGTGCGTGATTTTCCTCCTCTCGACGACAGTCAGGGTTACTCTGTCGGTCACATTCTGGCTCTTCAAGGTCATATAGCTTGCTGAAACCGTATACGTCCCTTTTCTCATAAAGGTATGGGTGACAGAGACCATATCCCAGCCTGGAGGCGTTCCATCACCAAAATTCCACTGGACAAGGCTTTGAGAAATTCCGTCAGGGTGAGTTACCGTAAACGTCACCCCCTGCTCGACGTTAGGCTGGGATGGAGTGTAAGTGATGGTTGCCATCAGGCCTGGTGTAAACATAAGCAAGAAAGCCGCGGTTAAAAATATTTTCATGCTTTTCCTCATTTTCATCCCTCCTTTAAAAAGAAAAATCCATCTGCAGCAAAAGGCTGGAATTGGATTCAGAAATACCAGAAATCTTTGTGCGGCTGTAGTTTCCTCTTAAAGTAAAAGTCAGCTTCCCTATTTTTATCAACTGGTCGAGCCTTAAATTAAGCCCACCTCCAAACTCTATGGTTTTGGTTATGTCTAGAGCACCAACCTCCATTCGGTTGAATGAGCTGGAAAAGAACAGCGATAATATTTGAGGAAGAATAACGACCTCTCCGCTAAGAAACGAATTCAAAGTTGCCGAATCTCCGCTGACATTTTCCTTATCGGCTATGGTATAGCCGAAAGTGGGACTAAGAGAGAAAATCTCTCCGGCGCGGAAGGATCCAGTTAAGCTAAAAGTGACGGTGGACATATCGATTGTCGGGTCGGAAACGCTGGAAAGAAAAGAATTGGTCATGGAAAAGGAAAAGTTGGCCGTTGGGCTCAAAGCGAAGTTGAAGCCGCCTTTGTATTCATTGGTTAAGCTATCCTGCAAGGCCATTTCCACATCACCCTGAAAGGTTTTTTGCTTATTCCTGTTATAAGCTAAGTCAAAGCTGACATTGTCCGCGAGTCCTAAGGAAAAATTGACAATTCCATTCCTGTTATTTGTTGTGAAGGCAGCCGGGTCATTCTTGACATTGTCATGCTCAGCGCTGAAGCTGGCCGAAAAGTTTATTTTTTTATAGACAATCCCCATATTCGCATCGTAGCTCTCTCTGTCATTAGTGAAAGATTGAAATCCGATTGAATTGAAATCTTTGCCGATATACCTGTAGTTTGTTCCAAGATTTATGGCTCCTTGAGAGAAATTCCCTCCGATATTGAAGGCCGTGCCTGAAACGGCTTCCTCGTCATCATTGAGATTTCCGTCATAGCTTGTCCGGCCGAGTTCAGTCTTTATGTTCAGCTTGTTTTGAAATAAATTTGACTCCTGCATCAGGGCAAAGGCATTTCCTTTCCGGGCTTCGAAGTATTCCGAGAACCCGATGTTCGCGCCTTGACTCGGGTCATCCTTTCCCGCGAGATAAACAGCTTTCAAGGAGAGCTTGTCATCCAAGAACTTGTAGCCCAAAGCTCCGCCGAGGATGCTTATGCTTGACTTTGGAACACCGAATCCTTCGAATCCTTTGACTTGCTGGGAGCTGACATCAAAGAGATGAAAATAGGCTTTCTGGTTGTCGAAGATGTATTCCACTCCTCGCCTTCCCAGGCCAGAGACTGAATACTCAGATTCGCTGATATTGATGTCACCAGCGCGAAAGGTGTGATTTTCCTTGGAGACCGAGACCATCATGTTGGAAAGGTCAATGCTCTTCTCCCCTTCCAGAGCGGTGTTGGTGTAATTGAAGTTTGAATCAAGGTTTAGATTGAAATCTCCCTGATAGGAATGATTAACTCGCAAATTTCCGCTGGCTGTGACTCTTTTCTCGCCCTCCACCGCCTCCTTCTCTGCAAGCTTGGCCTGAATGCTTGCCTCCACGCTGAACGGCAACTTGAACTTCTTCTCCTCTTCCTCAGGAGGGGGAAGCTCGGAAGGCACCTCGGGCAAAGGACGCTCGCTTTGGCCGCTGACCTTAATCACTTCGGCAGGAGCGTTCGCAGGATAATAGACCTCTCTATCCTTTAGCTTGGCTGCAAGATAATACTCAAGTTCGAGAGATGTCAGCTGAGAGGTGTCAAATTGATAAGCAAAAGTATTGACGCCCTCCTTTTCCATGCTCCTGACCTGGAATTCTTCCAGGCCCACTGGGCGGAAGAAAAACCTCATCCATTCAATCTCTTCTGAAATGGATGCCTCCACTTTTATTGTTTCGCCGCGGGTGAAAGTCGAAAGCGGAGTGTGGCTGATGACAGGAGCTGGAATTGTCTTCTGCTGGCCAGCTGAATAGGAAGGTATCAATAAAATTGACGAAGAAAGAAAAAGAAGAAGAATATGTCGAAGATAATTATTCTTTTTCATTTGTTTCTTCTCCTTTTCACTCTGCTTGATTTAACTTTTCAGAGAAAGGAATCACTGCCTCCTGTTTTTGTCCGGGTTGGAAATACACTCTGACCTCGGGTATCAACAGGATAAGCATGTCAGGTCTTTTCATTTCCCCTGCCTCCTTTGAAGCATTTCTTGGATATTTTAAGTTTACAACTCAGTCCTGTCAAATAAGCCGGCAAGTGCCCTGGCAAAAAGAGCGCGATTCAAAGAGACAAGCAGAGTTCGACCTTCATGCAGGCCGATGACGCCAATTCCTTTCTGTCGGCTTGAGTCCAGGGCTTTTCCCTCTTTTTTCTTTAGCATTTCCTTATTCAAAAAATCTTTCATGGCCGGGCCCTCCTTTTTATCTTAAGCTACTAAAGAGATTGCTTCGCCTTGCCAAGGCAAAACTGGCAATGACCATACCAAGGTCTTTGCCTCTTTCAAATTCATTTGAAGCTAATATTTGATTTGCTTAATCAAAAGGAAAATCATTATTTACTGAAGCTAAGCAATGCGTTCGAAATTAATCTTCTGGCAATCAGGGGATGAATTCCCCGGCTTCGGCCAATCATTCCTGAGACCATGCCTGGAATGGAATAGAAGATAACTTGCCCCTTGCCCAATCTTGTTCTGAATCCTCCTGCGCCGACATTCCGGTCATGGTCACGGCCAAAGCCGACAAAGACCTCTACGCCTTTTCCTTCCAACAAAACTCCATCAGAGTCATCGACTGGAACTTGATAAAAGCTCTTCATGGCCTGGTTGACTGGGAGAGAGGAGAACAGCTCGTGATCCCTGACAAAATACCAGGAGCCCATCCACGGAGCCCGGACAGTCCCGACATGGCCTTTGTAGTCAAATGCTCCGGCCTTCCCCAGAAATTCTGCATAGGCTTCTGTGGCCTCAGGACCATCAGGCAAGAGTAGAAGGCCCATCCCTTTCCTGACTTTCTCCATTATCGAATCATCGAGGTTTATTCTCTGCCGATAGGAATCCCAGAGCAATCCATTCTTATCTCTGTAAGGCTTTCCGCCACAGTTGACGGCGATGACTTTATCCCCTGCCTCGACCTTGATGGCGCTGAACTTGCCGTAGTTCACGGTTCTTCTGGGAATGGTGATTTTCACGGTGCCTTCAGGAGCCTCAGCCTCGAAGATGCGGTCGATAGCAATATTCTTTCCGCCGGCTGTGGCGAAGATGTCAAAATCCTTGAGAACGGTCTTCCCGTTTATGGCCACATCGAAGATTCTGGCTTTGGGCCTGCTCAAGGTGACTTCAGCAAACCTCAGTGTAACCCTGGCTTTCCCTTTCGGCAGGTCGTAGAAAGTGTATTCGAGATTTTCATCGTAGCCCCAGCTCTCAGTCCAGAAGAGCTCGTCATCATCTGTCCCCTGTATCTCAACAGGTTCGACGATTGAAGTCCAGCCCTGGAGGAGCCTAGTCGAGGCGATGAGGACATTATAATCTTTGCCGGTTTGGTAATCTTCGGATTGAACATCGGGCAAAGAATTGACCGCTTTCATAAAATCAGGCTCCTGGCATAAGACTCCTACTCTCTGCGGATAGATGCCCCGGGCTACAGGTTCGATGACAAGAAGATTCTCCTCGCTTCTGGCTTTAGGATGCCCGACAACCTCGAAGACAATCCTGTATTCGCCCTCTGAATCAAGGATTGGCGTTTCGACTTTTCTGGCGATAGGATAGACAAACCTGTCTTTCTCTTTCGCCGGAATGGGATAGATGCCAATTTCTTTTCTTTTATTACCTGGATCAAATAATGATAAGCGCAGCGATCGGCCAAAATCATCTTCCGTCTCATTCAAGAAATAGAGGTCGACCTCTGCCGGCTTCCCTTTCTCGATGACGAGCGAGCTTGGCTCTATAACCGGCCGGGCAGGGGCAAGCCTTGCCCTGACCAGCTCCGGATTCCCTTTGAACCCTCTTAAATTGTCAACAAGGCCAGAATGATCGTCGATGGCCGTCGATTCCCAGCCGCTGATGACAAAATAATCATTGGCCTCAGCCAGGCGAGCTGTCTCAATCACCCTTCCCCAGAAATCATAGCTTTTGTCTCCGATGTCCAGGAACAGATCCTCTGAAGTCCTGAATGCTTTCCTGAAATCCCATCTGTCCAGGAATTTATCGTAGGCTTCTAGAATCTCTTCATGGTCTTTGAGGTCATAGCTTTGACCTGTCCCGGCTTTAATCTCCCTGACCATCCGGGCATGGTTGTCAGGGACTGCTGCTCCGAGCATCTCGCCCCAGACAACAATCTCGCGGCTGTTTATCGAGCGGTGGGTGAAATCTTCGGCGCTTTTATACATCTCATCCTTCCACACACCCGGGCCTCCGACCGTGTGCTCATCCCACCATCCTGAGAATCCGTCGCCATGGTCATAATAGACTTTATCCTCATAAGGCCTCATCCAGACCTGGTTGTGCGGCGGAACTCCGGACTTAAGAATGATGATCCGGCTCGGGTCTTCTTGATGCATCCTCCGCACTAGGTGAAAAATATGGGGATTGCGTAGGTCAGGATTGATTTCGTTCTGGATGCAGTACATAAAAAGAGAGGGATGGCTGCGAAAGTCATGCATCATTCGCAAGATTTTTTCTTCCATGTATTTCTCGGCAAAAGTTATTGCCTCTCCGCCAGAGCCAGAATTATCGATTTTTTCTTTTGGAGATTCAGCATACATCGTGAATTTTTCGCCGAGCGCGGTCTGTCCGCCGCCCGGCTCCATGTAGCGGAGAAGCCCCAGCCTATCCTGAGCAGCAAGGACTTCTTCCTTGCCCACATTCCTATGGAACTGAATACAATTCATTCCCAGTGCTTTTGCAGCCTTGACTTCTCTCTCTGCCAGCTCTGGAGTCGGCCACAAGCCGTTCTTTCCCCAGTAGCCCCAGGAAATGGCTGAGATGAGCCGGATGCGCCTGCCGTTCAAGCAAAGCACAGCGTTCTCGCCGATGCCTTCGGCCTCGAATGAGCGGAAGCCGAATTGAACCTCCTTGTTATCAGCCCATCTCTCTGCGGCCGAGGCTGAAGATTCAACACGAACTCGAAGCAAATAGAGTTTGGGATTTTCGATGTCCCAGAGTCGGGCGCCTTCATAGTTGAGTGGACTCTCAAGAGTTGCTTCCGCACTTTTGCCCAGCGAAAAATCCGTGTTTTCCGAGACAAGTATTCTATGGCGCTTCTCAGGGTCAGCAATTTCATAGCGAAGCCGCCCTTTAACCTCTTGATTGCTTTTATTTTTGATCAGGACATGGGCGATTATTCGCCGCGGCTCTGAGGTGTTTGCCGCCCAGAGGTCTTTGATATAAACAGGGTCATAGGCGCTGATGACCAGTCCCCTGTCCAGCCCGCCAAACCCATGGCTGGCCTGGAAGCTCTTTTTGCCCCAGGCCAAAAGCCTGGTATCAACCCATTCCATCCTGCCGCCTGGATTTGTGATGCGAATAGCCAGTAAATTCTTCTCGCCAAATCTTGCCGCTTGGCTCAGGTCGCACTCGAAGGAGGCTTCGTTGATGATATTGTATCCGACAAGCTGGCGATTCAAATAAACTTCGGCCAGAAGCCGTGCACCACGGATTCTGAGCAAGACGAGTTTATCCTTAAAGCTTTCAGGAATTTTGACCTGCTTCCACCACCAGGAAACGCCGAGATAATTTCCGTTCTTGACCTGATTATCCTCTTTCTCGAACCAGTATTCATCCTTGTAATCGCGGAACCCGAATCTTCCCCAGAAGTGTTCCTCGACAGTCGAGGGAAGCGTCACCTCGATCCCTTGGGATGGCGAGAGCGCATCCCAGCCGCCGGTTGGCGGGTTGAGCGGCAAGTTTTTTAGCTCGAACTCGCCCGGAAGATAAATCTCGTCCTCCTTCCACTCCGCTTCGACATCCGGCCAGAGCCTCCAGCCTTCATCAGGGATTCTGACTGCAAACTCCTCTTCTGTCTTACAGCCGGGCAGGAGAACCAATCCTTCAGTCAGGACGATAATTAAAATTAAAATTTTTACAACCTGGCAGAAATCAGCTAAAAACCTACTCTCTGAAAATTTAAATAAGCTGCACATTTTTAAATCTTTTATTGACACAATATTCTTCAATTTTTATGAACTCAAGCAATGAATTGCTGCCTCATTTATCAAAATGAAAATAAAACTCTCTCGGCCTTAGCTCTTTAAAGCTATCAGTCTGTTGAACGATGTGTCTCCTCAAATCCAAGCAAAGGTGGCACTTTGATATATAACCATCTTCCTTATCCTCATAGCCAAATTTTTCTTTTCCAAGCGTATAGAAGTCTTGAATATCAGAGGCCACGGCTTCGATGATTGGGTATTCATCGAGCTTTATCTCCTGACAGCCGAATTCTAGGCTCTGGGCATCGCCCAGCGAAATCCCGCCGCAGTAGCCAGTCATGTAATTTCCATAATTGTCGATATGGACATGCCAGGGCCGGCCGAGTTCCTCTCGGCAGGACTCTCCGAAGAATTCTTCCGCCGGATATTTCCTGAAAAGATATCCAAGTTCATGGACAGCCCTGCCCATGGGGATGAGCTCAACATAATTCAGGCTTTCCCCTTGCCTCTTCAAGAATTCCTGGAAAGAAAGCACGCCTTTTATCCTAAGCCTGCGGAAGAGGTTAAAAAAGAATTCCTGGTAGACGATGAGAGCCTTGCCAAAGAGTTCATTGCCGATTCTCACCGCCCTCTCTGTCCTCTCAAACGGAACCTCCTCGATGATGAAAGGGTTGACGCTGACCAGCAATCCTTTTAGTCCGGCATTTTTTAAACGCAAAAGCCTGTACCTTGTTGTCCTGTCGTCCTTGCACCAGAAGCCATTGGTTTCGACAAAGGTCGAAGGAATGCGCAGCTCCGCGGCCATTTCCACAAGCTTGATGAGAAGCTCAAAATTCAGAAAAGGCTCTCCGCCTGTGAAGTGAAGTCCATGGTTTATACCTACGCTTTCCGGGCCATTAGGCGCTGGCTTAATTTTTTTTGCTAGCTTGATCAGAATTTTTTTCGCATCTTCCACAGAAAGCCAGTCTGCTTTCCACTGCGGCGAGCAGGCATACATGCAGTGCCTGCAGGAAATCGTGCATTTATAAGAAAGGAAAATTCCTCCAGAAATTGGGCTTGGGACAGACAATTTATCCAAATTAAGAACTTTCTCTCATTTTTTGCGCCAATTATATCATATACAAAAAAATATAGACCTCTGATAAAAAATTTATTAAGCTTTAAGGCTCAAAGATGAAGCTTCATCCTTATGACCTGCTGATCATAGCCTCTTATCTATTTTCGGTTGCCCTGATCGGCTTCTGGGTTAAAAATCGGGCGACCAAAGAACTGGATTCTTTTTATCTCGCCAACCGCAATGTCCCCTGGTGGATGCTCGGCCTATCCGGCTGCTCGAGCTACATCGACATCGGCGGCACTATGGCCATGATCGGCACCCTCTACTACCTCGGCCTGAAAGCTATCTGGGCCACTCATATCTACTGGGGCTGGTTCATCATCTGCTTCTACATGGCTTTTCAGGCAAAGTACATCCGCCGCTCTGGAGTGATGACCTTTGCCGAATGGAACAGAACCCGTTTCGGCGACACCAAGGATGCGGAGCTGGCAAGGATTGCTGCCGCGCTCTTCCTCCTGACTCTGATGATTTTTAACCTGATGTATATCTCGGTCGGAACAGGAAAATTTGCCGAAGAATTCATTCCCCTTCCCCGCTGGGGAGCAGCCCTTGTCGTTTTCGGCGTTGTCGGAGTCTATGTCGTGCTCGGCGGATTCTTCGGAGTGATTTATACCGATATACTCCAGACAGTATTTATCGCTGTCGGCGCTGTCATCATGGCAGTCATGGTCTTGAAGGCTCCTTCGCTCGGCCCGTTCCTTTCCCAGCAGGGCGCTGGCTGGAGCTCCCTCAGCCTTTCCTGGAAACTCTGGCCAGGATACCTGCAGTCATCGCCGGCGAGTTACCACCATTTCTATTTATTCGGGCCAATTCTTCTGGCCGGCTTTTCCTGGGTTGTCTTCAGGGTGCTCGCCGGTCCGAATGTCTGGGACTTCCAGTTCTTCCTGACCGCGCGCAGCACCCGCGATGCAGCCCTGGCCGGAGGGATGTGGACAGTCGGCTACACTCTGCGCTGGGTCATCGGCTGCGCATTCATGATTCTGGGAATTCATTTTCTCGGTTCCCAAGCAGGTTTTGACGCCGAAAAAATCATGCCCCTCGTCCTGACCAACCTTCCGGTCGGGATGCGGGGACTCTTCATGGCCGTGCTCCTTGCAGCCCTGATGTCCACCCTGGATGCCATGATCAATGTCACCAGCTCGGTCGTGGTCAATGATTTTCTGAAGCGCTACTTCACCAAGAGCCTTTCCCAAAAAAAATTGGTTCGCCTCGGTCAGCTGGCATCTGTTGCTGCCCTGCTTTTCGGGTTTGCCTTCAGCCTCAGCTTTCAATACATCATCTCCGCCTGGGAGATCATGATTTTTGTGGTGGTGACCATGATTCTCGTTCCGGCCACGATGCGCTGGCACTGGTGGCGCTTCAGCGCCAGGGCCTTTGTCTGGAGCATGGCCTCTTCTGTAGCAGTCATCATCCTCCAGAAAATTTTCTTCGGCTACTGGTCACCGGCTTTGACCCTTGCCTTCGACACCCTGGCCAGCTTGTTCCTGACTGTGATCATCGGCTTCATCTCCAAGCCGACAGAGATGGAGGTGCTGGTGCGCTTCTACTCCAGGGTCCGTCCTTTTGGCTTCTGGAAGCCTGTGCGGCTCGAGGCTCAGAAGAGAGGACTTGTGCCGAAAAATGACAGGATGCCGGCCATCGACGCTCTGAACGGCTTCCTGACCATGGGCTTTCAGTTGGCGCTGGCTCTCGTCCCCTTTTATTTCCTGCTTCGCTTCTGGAAAAAAGCCATGACCTGGGGGATGATCGCTTTGGTTCTGTCTGTCATCCTCTATTTCAGTTGGTATAAAAACCTGCCAAGTAAGAAAGAAGTTTAAAATTCGATAATTAAGGTTTAAGTTTTTCTATAATTTTGAGCAAACATTATTCCAGGTCGTTGCCAGGAATGAAACGACAAAAGAATCCTATGACATAGCAAATCTATGACCAAAGCAAAAGCAAAGAAGCCGCGCGTCCATCTCATCTGCAATGCTCATCTCGACCCGGTCTGGCAGTGGCGCTGGGAGGAGGGATGCGCAGAAGCCATCTCCACCTTTCGAAACGCAGCCAGGCTCTTGAGCGAGCATGATAAGCTCATCTTCAATCATAACGAGGCTGTGCTTTACCGCTGGGTCAAGAGCTACGACCCTCGGCTTTTCAAAGAGATTCAAAAGCTCGTCGAAGAAGGACGCTGGTTTGTGAGCGGAGGCTGGTTCCTCCAGCCTGACCTCAACCTTCCTGGCACTGAATCGCTCATCCGCCAGGTAGCAGAAGGGCTGAGATTCTTCCGCGAACATTTCCAGGCGCGGGCAAAAGTCGCCTACAATTTTGACTCTTTCGGGCACGGCGGCGGCCTTCCCCAGATATTGAGGCTTGCCGGCTATGAGATGTACATCCACATGCGGCCCCAGCACCCGGACTTGATTTTGCCTTCTGACCTTTATCGCTGGCGCGGCCTTGACGGCACAGAAATCAACTGCCTGCGCATCAGCGTCGGTCTTTATCACACAGAATACTGGAATATCGAGCAGCGGTTGCAGGAAGGAACAGAGATGGCCCTCAGACTCAACCGCGATGTTCCTGTTTTCTGGGGAATCGGAAACCACGGCGGCGGCCCGACGAGAGAAGACCTGAAGAGAATAGACTCTTTCGCTCAAAAAGAGGAGCGGGTGGAAATCATCCACAGCACTCCAGACCTTTTTTACGAGGCCGTCAAAGAAGACCTCAAGAGCGCGCCCGTCTTCGCAGGCGACTTGCAGCGGGTTTTTACCGGCTGTTACACCTCTCTTTCGCGGGTCAAGAGGCAAGCTCAGCTAAGCCTGGGAAAGATAGTCCAGGCTGAGGTGCTGAGCGCCTGCTGCTGGTGGCTCTTCGGACAGGAATATCCACAGGAAGAGCTCGATGAAGCCTGGCGAGCGCATCTCTTCAACGATTTCCATGACGTCATCAGCGGAACCTGCGTCGAGCCTGTGGAGCGCGACGCCCTCGACCTATACGGCAGGGCATCTGAGTCGGCAAGGAGAATCAGCCTGGCAGCTGCGGCAGCATTCAATGCCCAAGGATTTAATCAATGTCTTTCGCCTGATTCCGGTTTGCCGCTGACAATTTTGAATTCAAATCCGGGAATAACGAAAGTTCCGGTTGAAGTCGAAGGCATGATTTCCCACAGGCCAAAATCGACTGCAGCCTGGCATCTTCGGGCCTTCGAGCCTTCGGGCAAGCAAATCCCTTGCCAGGAAGAACAGCCAGAATCTCTCCTTCCTTTCAATAAATGGCGGCAAAAGGTTATCTTCATCTCTGAACTGCCAGGCGTCGGGTTTAAAAACTTCAGGCTTGAGGCTTTTGAAGGAAAGAAAAAAGAAAAAGTTGGACAGCTTTCGCTCAGCCCAAAGCAGGGGCTTAAATTTAAGCTTGGAAAAAGGAGCGGTCTGGTCGAAAAGCTCGATGCTGGCCAAGGGCTGCAATGTCTTGCCGGTCCGCTCTTCGGGGCGCTGGTCATTGAAGACAGAGGCGACTCCTGGGGAACGGGTTGCTGGCAATATAAAAAAATTCAGGGCCGGTTCAAGCTTGAGCCCGAAAGCCTGAATATCATCGCCAAAGGCCCGATACGGACAGTCTACGAATCTGTGTTTTCCTATAAAAAAAGCAAAATTGTAATGCAGACCATTTCCTATTCTTCCTGGCCTGTGCTTGAATTTCGAATTCACCTTCACTGGAATGAGGAGCGTAAGCTTTTGAAGCTGTCGATTCCGACTTTGCTCAAGGAAAAATTTCTTTTCTGCGAAGTGCCAGGAGGCACAATCAAGCGTCCCTCTGATGGCGAGGAGCATGTCTTTGGGCGATGGTTCATGGTCCCCGGAAAATTAAAGGGCCAGGACATTGCCCTTGGAGTCGTTAACAACGGGCAGCACGGCCTTGACTTTGAAGACGGCGAGGTTCGCCTCTCCATCTTGCGCAGCCCCGCTTACTGCCACGAGCAGGGTTTTAAATTGGATAAATACCCTTCACGAAAGTTCATGGACCAGGGAGTTCACGATATTCATCTTCTGCTCACAGCAGGCAAGGCTGGCGCAGTCTTGCCCATGCTTCCTGCTTTAGCCGACTGGCTGAGCTCGCCGCCGATTGCTTACACATATCTTCCCACAGGAACAATCGAGGATGAAGAAAAGGGAAAAGATGCTGGAGGCAAGGCGGAAATCGAGCGCAGAGGATTCTTCGAATTCTTCTCACTGCAGCCGGAAAATGTCAGGCTCCTTGCTTGCAAGCGCTCTTGGGACGGAGAAGCTTTAATCATCCGCCTCCAGGAGAGCTGCGGATTTCAAGCGCAGGCACGAATAAACCTAAAGTCGCCGGAAGTGTTTATCCGATTAAACTTAAAGCCTCTGGAAATAAAGACGATTCGCATCGAGAAATCCGGCAGGTGGCAAGAAGTGGATTTAATCTGGGAAATCTAATATATAATTATTAGATAAAATTTCACTTTTCTTCAAAATCCAGAAATAATTTCATCCAACTTAAATGGGAAGCGCTGTTATTAAAAATGGCTTCCAAAACTGCGCCACCCCAAATCACAGTCATACTCGCGCCTATTCCTCAAACGGCTGCGAATCATAGAGCAGACCCAGCCTTCAATCTAAGCTTTTGAGTCTTGACCAATTTATCAAGAGTTCTTCCCGGCTCACGGGCTGGATTCCCTCTTTGTGAAACTGAAGCGTCCCGGCCAAGACAGACATCTCTGTTGCCTCGATCAAGCTCTTCCCCTCAGCCAGGCAGGCGGCAACAACAGCTGTCACCTGGTCGCCGCATCCAGTCTCATCGTAGGTGCCTGAATCCTCAACTTCAGGGCAGGAAAGGTGAAGGCTTGTTTTTTTGGTGAATAAGTATGCGCCGCTTGCTCCGTGTGAAATGAGGACATTCTGGACGCCTCTGGCCAGGAGCACAGCCGCAGCTTTCCTCGCTGATTTGAAGTCATGAATCGAAAGCCCGGTCAATATCCTCGCCTCATGCTCATTGGGCTTGAGCAAGAAAATCCTCTCATCCAGAATATCCTCGAGCGGGCTCTTTATACCGCCGGGGTCGAGAATCACGCGGATTCCATTCAAAGCCGCCTTCTCGATGCAGTATCTTGCTGTCTCCAGAGGAATCTCGAGAGCAAGGATCATGATCTTTTTCTTTTTTCCATCCTTGAAAAGCTCAGCCGCATCATCCACATCTTTCCGGCAAAAATCGGCATTTACCCCAGGCAAAACATAAATCTGGTTTTTCCCCAGCTTATCGACTGGAATGAGGGCAATCCCGGGATACTTGAAACAGGCTTCTCCAAAGTCCAAAACTTTGATAAAGGCTGTATCCACGCCAGCATCCCTGAGAGACTTCAACGGAATCTTCCACAGCCCGAAGGGGTCTCGGCTGCTTCGCCCGACCATGGCCACCTTATTCTTGCCAAGATAGGCTGCTGCCATCTGAGCCATATTCCTGGCCTTTCCGCCAGGCCCGACCTTCAGCATGCCGCCGAGGGTGAGCTCGCCGGCAGAAAGAAGCCTGTCAACGCCCAGGCCGACAATATCCGTGTTCAAACCGCCAGGCACGATGACCAGATGTCTTTTCATTTATCTCTCCGCATGATGATTTCTTTCTAGTGATGTGCTTCAGGATTTCTTGGTAGAAATCGCATTTTGAAGCCTTTCGATGAACTCCACCTGGGCCGCATTTATCTTGCGCTTAGCCTCTTCCAGGTCAAAGAAGCAAGCCTTGTCTATCTCGGGGAATTCTCTCATTTTTCCTGAGCCTGGAGGAAACTCCATGGTAAACATGTTGCTTTTGATCGGCTGGCTCTCATTATAATCTCCCTCAAAAGCCCAGGCATGGACTGTCTTGCCGCCTCGCTGCTTTATCGAGCCAAGCTCCAAGAATTCGCCTTTGACTGAAACGCCGATTTCCTCTTCAAACTCCCGAATCGCTGTCTCCAGCAGAGGCTCGTTCTCCTGGACTTCGCCCTTGGGAATAGACCAGGCGCCCTCATTCTTCCTTGCCCAGAAAGGCCCGCCGGGATGGACCAGAAAAGCCTGGAGCTTTCCCCCTTTTAATCTGAACATGAGCAGCCCAGCGCTCAGCTTTGAGCGCTTGATCTTTTCTCCTGGATTCTTCAAAGCCATGGCATCTCTCACGTGGAATTTTTCCTGGGCTCTTTAAATCCAGAGACTAAGTTTTTCCGGCGATGGTGACCACCTTTGCAGTGTATGGCTCGGCAATTATCACTGCTGTCTTGGGCATAGCTTCTTTGATCTTTCTTTCCAGCTCTTTGCTCTGACCCGACGAGCCATGGATGGCGACGACAACACCCGGCTTAAGGTCTGAGGTCATGTTGAATGCACCCTGCGGCGAGGCTGTGGGCGATGGGTCCCCTGTCGGAAGAAAGGCCAGGTCCGAAAGGTAATTCTTGAGCGAGACATAGCCCGAGTCTCCTCCATGGAAAATGCTTAAACCTCCGACCTTTATCTGATAAAGATTTATCGGGCCGACGTGCCTTCCTTGGATGACATTAACCGTAATCTCACCGAAGGTGTATGTCTTTCCGGGTGAACCGCTTATTAGCTTGCCGGCTGGTATCTTTCCTTCCAGTCCCAAGGCGACTGCACGCTCAGCCAGAACCGGCGCTCCTGTCTCCTTGAATATGTTTAGTGTTTCCCGGGGGCTATAATGGTCTCCGTGGCTGTGCGTAATAAGCACAAGGTCGACTCCCTTCTCTTTCAGAGCTTTTAAATCCTCAGCCTTCAGCAGGTCAGCCGGGTCGATGATTATCGTTCGCTTCGAGGTTCTCACCACAACTCCTGAATAGCCGAGAAACATAAAGGCCACTTCGTTCTCGGCCAGCGAGGAGGTGAAAAGCTCTCTGATATCACCGGCTTTTCCATCTTTAGCCTCGAGCTGGCCAAAGAGGAATAGAAAGGAAGCCAAAACCAATAAAATTTTTTTCATCATCCCCTCCTTTTTCAATTTGAATGTAATATTAGATGTGTCATCGCAAAGGCGAACCGAAGCCTCGCACGGGGCATGGCAAGAAACAAAGAAAATCTATTATCAAGTTTGTTAAAAAGGGCTCGTTTAATTGTTCTATCTCGAAATATCGCCTTTTATTCTGATAATAAACCCATTTTTTTTAGGGCCTGTTCTCCCCTGGTCACATTCGGAGCATCATCCGGCAAATAAAGCACAACACCGCCTCTTGCAGGTCTGATGATAATCTTGCCTTCTGCGGCAAGCTGGTTGGTTGCCTTGACCGGGTCTCCGCCTTCAAAATACTTCTTGAATGCTTCATTAAATCCGCTGTAGACTGAGTGAATTCCTTTGTAATTGCCTGTTCTCAATCTCAAGATTGCCTGTTTAATAAATTCTTCATGAGATAATTTTTCAGCCATTTTTCACCTACCCTAATTTTTTTAGAGGACTCTCAAAAGATAAAGGGATTTTATTGGACTTCAATTTCTTCATATTTATTCATAAGATAATGATTTATAAGAAAATAGTCAAATTAAATTCTCGCCGTTTTTGGAGACGATTTTCTCAGCTCTCTTTAGGAAATGCTTGGCTTTTTGTCTTTTAAAAGACCCAACAGATAGCATTTTTAAATAAACCTGGCCTTCATCCCTGAGCTTTCTTGCACTCGACCTTAAATTCACAGTCATCGCATCTATTCTTCCGGCAATAATCTTTCCCCAGCCTGAGCAAGGCGCACTCCAGCCGCACAAAATCTTTTGTGTGCCGCTCAAAATCATCCAGATCAATCCCCAAGTTCTTTGCCGCAACTTTTACCAAGGATGAAGGCTCAGGGTCTGCTTTCGGCCAAACAGTTCTCAACTCTCTCAAGAATATGTTCACCGTCGTCGGGCCGACTCCTTTGAATTCCTGAAGCCTCGCCTCCAGGTCTTCAGAATCCCTAGCCTGCTCATTTAAATTTGTCAGATTGCCATAACTCTTCTTAAGGCTCTCCATCACCTCTAACAATTTCGTCGCAGTGGAAAAATCATACCTGACATAGCCGCCTTCGTCCAAGAGAGCAACCAGTCCATCCCAGCCTGTGTCCAAAATCCTGTCAGCGGTTGTGATATTTTTCGAAGCAAACAAGCTGTAAGTCTTGGCCGCGATGTTTTCACCTATTCTTTTTCCGAAGAGAAGGGACGCCAAAAACCACTTGAATATCTCACCCACTTTCGCGCTCTCCAGGTCAATTCCCAATCGGGAAGAATATGACTGGCCAAAGCGCCTGATCAATCTCTTTACTAATCTTTCCATATGAAGCTCTCTCTTTTATGTTTTTATTATTATAAATTAACCCTGCAATCACCTAATAGCTCTAAAGCCTTATTTAAGCTTTCTTTCAAGCTCACAAGATGAAATAAATCACTTCAGTCTATCTTGCCCTTTTGGTAGAAGAATCCATCTCCCTTGCTTCCAGCGCATAGCACTTTTGTTTTAAGTCTTCTCTTTTCGGCTTCTGCGGCAAATTCTTTATATAGACCTTCATTTCCTCCGGCATGCATGGGAAATATCACTTTTGGCAGAAGCTTTTCTACCGCATAAAATATGCCCTGGCTGATACTCTCTCTTCTTTGGCCTGAACCTGTTGCGACCGCAAGAAAGACAATATCAAATTCCTTATCACTCTCTATCAGATAATCCATTTCCCTTTCAAACGAATCCATGGGGCCTCCCCAATAGGCATGATCGCCTCCATGAAAAATGACAAGACCATCCACTTTTACCAGAAATCCCACGCCTTCATCTGTTGAGGCTATGGTTAAAACCTCCACCTCATCAATTTTTCTTCTCTCTCTTGGACCAATACGTATTGATTTTGGCTCTGTTACACCCTGCCAGCCTAAAATGTAATTAATATCCTTGATTGACTTCTCCCAGTCAAATATCTCTTGCGAATAATGATCGGAATGCCAGTGGCTGACAAAGACAAGGGAATGCTGGTCTTTTATCTCAGTGGGATTGATATATCCGTTTGAGAGGCAGGGCTCAGCAGGATTTGCTTCCCTCTCCACATAGTCAAATACAAGCAGGTGATTTTTGGTTTTTATTGCCCAGCCGCTATGACCCAGGTACCATATGATTGCTTCCTTCTCTGCTAGTTCTTTTTCTAACAGATTTTCATTTCCGACCTGAGCCAGAATACAAATTTTAATTAATATACAGAAGACAACGAGGAGCAAAGCCCGCAAGCACAAGAAATTTAAAATTTCATGTTTTTTTATCTCCATTTAAGTACAGGCCTCCATCGGCTGTCCTTATTATCCATTTTATGCAAATTCCCTTTGAACATCCACTGAAGTATCAGGCTTGTTCCAGGGACAAACTTTTATGCAGGTTCCGCATCCAGACCCATGCTGATGCACTTCTGGATATCGGCCCCCAGTGAGAAGGGATTAGAAATGAAAAAGGCGATAAAGGCCGAAAAAAGACAGGGCTTAAAAATAGGTATGATAAGGAGAAAAAGCTCTAATAAAATCCGCTACTTCCGGCATTTTCCCTCTTTTTCTTTCTTCTTACACTCCTCACAAAATTCGCCAGAAGTAGGCTTATCATATGTCTCTTCATAGTCATAGAAGGGCCAGTTGGAACAATTCCAACACCAATGCCATGTTTCCTTGTCATCGTCCTCTTTTTTTCGGTAAGTCGCCATGAATCAATACCTCCACCAATCTAATCCCTTGAATTAATTCCATTTATAACATCAACAAAGAATTGTCAAATTTATTAAATTCATCAAATTTAATTTTATTCTTGAAAAGTGCACAAAAATTGTGCAATTTGCCGTATGTCCAAGCAGATCAATTTTTTAAAACTATAATTCTACCATTTTTCAACAGACTTATTCACAGGAATGGTGGAAAAAGCCGCTACTCTATCTTCCCTTCAAGCGTTTCCCAGCGAATACCTGCCCCATCGATCCCCAGAATCCCGGCGTTCTCGCCGTTGGCTTCCTCAGTTCCGTCTGTTCTAAGCCATCCACCGTTGTTGGCCAGGGGATAGGTCTTGCCCTCGATGACGACTTTCGCCTCTTCTTCATCGCTCACTCTCAGCGGACGGTGAGTGTGGCCAAAAACAAAAGTGAAGGGCTGCGGAATTTCAGCATCGACCGGAAAATGATAATCCTTAAAAATTATCTTTATTTTCTGAATTTCAGGATTTCTTGACTGACGGCGCCCTCAACAATTTTGAGAAGCACAGGGTCACGCATGCCGGCCCCGAGAACCAATTGTTCTGAGGGAACAGTGATGACAAAGACTTCACAATTCTCTTTTATCTGGGCGCTGATCAAAGGCAGAGCGGTCTCAGAGTCAAAGGTCATGATTAAATCTGGAAAAGTGGCGATTCTTCGGCCATCAGCTTCTAAGGTCATGTATTCGTTCCAGAAGCTGAGTTCATAATGCTTTTCCCCTTCGCTGAGGAGCAATTTTCCGACATCCAGCCCTCCTTCTGTTCGAAGGATAAGACTTTCGACCTTAGCTTTGATCTGGAAATTCCCACCGAGGTGTTCGACAACTTCTTTTATAAGTTCATAAGAAACAGATTTCTTGCGCTCCAATATTTTCTCGCTATCCAGCATTCTCTTGCGCTCAAGCATTACTCTCCCCAGCCCTAAAGCCATCTGAATGGCACCAGGTGCTCCATTCTTCTTGACATAACGAGCAGGAACAGGATTTCGAGCCACAGCCACCATTCCCCCTGCCTTTATCGAGGCTTCTCTCACCGACTTCGAGACTTCAAGGAGTATGCCTTTAAAAAAATCTTCAACCCGATTTCCCTTGGCTTCATCCCCTCCGACAGCTGCTTGGAGAGATGTGTATTCTCGGTCGCGATGCAAACCCATCGAACCCATCAAGCCCAGAGGATGGGCACGGCCGTTGCAGGGAGCATCGATAACTGGAATATTTAAAAAAGCCGATTGAACCCAGCCGTTGACCACACCCAGAGCGCCGATTTCGCTGGAGATGAGACCGCCGACCTTGATCCCTGTCTTTTGGCGAAAAAGCTCAACGGCCTTGACGTAGTCATCCGGCCTCACAACATCGCGACCAGCTGATTGAGCTCCGACACCAGAAACGGTCAAAAGCAGAGTATCATCTGGCACCTCTTCAATCGGTAAAATTTCCGAAAAACCTTTTCCGACTGCGACCTCGGCCAGCTTTCTTCCTTCCTCAATCCAGCCTCCGCCGCCGCCGCCAAGAACCGCACCTCCGAGCAAGGCAGCTTCGATGGATTCCTTGTCGATTTTCAATCTTGCGCTCATTTCTCATCCTTGGGCTTGCTTTTTCTCTCGAAAATCCTCATCCCGGCCCAGTATAAAATCATCGCAGAGATTATTCCGTTGAAAGCAAAGATGGAGAAAGGAAAGAGACTAATCCGAAATGGATGTCCTGAAGTCGTCCAGCCGATGAGAAAGGAAAGAAAGTAGGCGGCAAAAGCAACCGGATTCCAGAGCCTCGCCGAAAGGGCGCTGCTCGCTCCCCTTCCTTCTGCCGTTGTTCCCTCCTTTTCGCCTTGCCCAAATCCTTTTACTTCCCCTTCAACTGCCGCCGATTCCATTTCCTCATTCCCTGCCACCGCTTCCGCAGTTCGCAATCTCCCTATCGTTGCTCTCTCCGATCCACTTGCGCTTGCCTCCGCGCCCACCGTTTCTTCCCTGACTCCCCTCCTCGCCAGCAGATAATAATCCGCCACCAAAATCCCTCCAATCGGCCCGATGGCGACCGCAAGCAAGCTCAAAAATAAATCAAGCCTTCCCAGGATTCCCCAGGCTGCCAGCAGCGAGGAGAGAATGCCGACGATCACTGCCAGCTTCCATCTTGTCCATCTGATGATGTTGTTGAAGGCAAGCACCGATGAGTAAAGGTTGCTGTCATTGGTCGTCCACTGGGCAAAACCTATGGCCAGAAAACCGATGATGCCCAATCCTGCATACTCAGGGCTGATGATGAGGCGAGGAAGATGCTCATGATAAAGACCGGTCCTCATCGCCAGCACAGAGCCCACAAGCTGCATCAAGGCGCTGATGCCCATGGAAAGAGTGGCGGCATAAAGGATATCCCTGAAGCGAGGTTTGGCATACCTGAAAACATCGGCAGAAGTTACGGCACCGACGATGAATCCGCCGGCGATGATCGACGCCGCTGCGCCGAGAGTTAAAGGATAAGGAGAGGGAGAATGATTCTGGGCGAGCTGAATAAGGTCAAGGGATGGCAGGAAGTCGAATCCCATTTTAGCTGCGGCATAAAGAAAAATTAAAACCATCGGGCCGACAGCAATCCAGCTCAGAGCCGAGAGCCCTCTGAAGCCGAAAATAGCAGGAATCATCATCAGAATCCCGCTCAGAAAAGCAAGAACGGGGATCGGGAGCGAAGTTTTGGTGTAAGCAACCAGAGTTTCGGCAAAGAGACCTGCCTGCACTCCAAACCAGCCCATGAAGGCGACAGCAAGGCAGAAGGAGATCAGCAGCGCGCCGTGCTCGCCGAACGAGATACGAGCAAGGAGAGGAGTGGATACACCAAGCTTTGACCCCATAAACCCAGTAAGAGTCATCACGCCTATGAGCAGAACCTCACCAAGAACATAGGCAAGCAATACATATTTTAAAGAGCCGAGCCCCATCCCGACCATCATCCCTCGCAGAAGCGCCGAAAGAACAATCGCCACCCCGATCCAGACCATGGCGATGTCTATCCATGGCTTTCTTTTGTCCAGGGGAACTGATCTGAGAGAAAAATCGTCCAGGGCTTCTGGTTTTTTTGAGCTCATTTTTTTTGCGCTGATGTTTTAATACGTGTGGAATTCTAATACATCCAAACCAAAGAAGCAAAAATTAAATAGATGGTAAATGACAACAAAGAAAAGAGGCAAATACGCCTGGAGGGATTCGAACCCCCGACCCTCTGATCCGTAGTCAGATGCTCTATCCAGCTGAGCTACAGGCGCACCTGATTTGTGCCATTATTATGCCATGAAAAAATAGGGAGAGGCAACATTTGGTTACTTTTATTTTTTTACGGGATTGCTTCGCTACGCTCGCAATGACATTTATTTCTGAGTTCGGAGCTTACGCTTTAGTCTTTCCAGCCTGTGGGCAAAATCCTGCTCATAATAAGAAGAAAGCCCGATGGAGAGGACAAGGCCTTCTTCGGCCACCTTCAATGCCTCCTCGTACCTTTTCACTTTGTGCTCGAAGTACATGGCCAGCTCCCTGAATGAGTAAAGCTGATTCAGCGAGGCCCTGTCCGAGGAAGCTATCTCCCTCCAAATAGAAACCGCCCTTTCCCAATCCGCGCCCTTCTTAAAATAGGTCGAGAGCTTTCTCCTGGCTTGAAGGGAAATCTCCTCTGAGAGCTTACCGTCAAGAGCCCGCTTGAAGAAATGAACCGACTTCTCGACCTCTCCGACTTTCTCCATGACCTTGCCTGCGCCGTAGAGGTCCATGGCGTCGGCAAGCCCCTCCTCCCCTGCTTCGGAAAAGATGAGGGAGCCGACAATGACCACTCCCAGGAGCGAGAGAATATCCTCCTGGTTGTGGTAGAGGACTTGCTCCATGACCTCGAAATTTCCTGTCTGGAGATACTGGAAATAGCGCCAGGGAACTTCGGCGGCAGGAATATCTTCGGCGCGGTCTGCCTGGACGACCTCGCGGGCAAGATGGTAGAGCCGGCAGCTTTCGTGCTTGTGGCGCCAGAGGGAGCGGGCTGAGTAGAGAAAATCAAGATGAGGAAGCTCGCTGAGGACAAAGGGCTGCCTGTTGATGATGAAACGCGTTTCGAGCAGGGGAATGTCAAAGCCCTTTCCGTTGAAGGTGACGATGGATTGGAAATTCATCTGGGAGAGGAATTGGGCAAGCTCCTGGATCATTCGCTCTTCTTCGGCGAGCTCGCCGAGGAAGAATTGGGTCACGTGAAATTTTTCGTCTCGATAGTAGCCCAGGCCGATAAGGAAGGGGACGACGCCTGTTCCGCCTGAAAGGCCCGTGGTCTCGAGGTCGATGAAGAGGGCGGTGGAGAGGTTGAGGTCTTCGAAGGAGGCATCCTTGCTCAGCCAGGTGAGGACGTCGCCTTTGATTTCGAGCCCCGTAGAGAGGGCGATCTTTCCGTATTTCGTTTCAAGCGGAAACGGGTTTTCAAAAAGGAGAAGAGGCTCTCTTTTCTGAGGCTCGAAGGGAGGCTGCGGCGGCTTGGCAGGTTTTCCCTTTTTTTCTTCGCGGCTGAGGGAGATGAGACGCTGCAGCTTATCTTTGACGGACAATTCTTCGGATTTATCGATTTCTTCCCAGGCGTCTTTAATCAGGTCAGATTTAGATTTGGAGCGGGCGCGAGTGCGCGCCTCTCTTTCTCTCTTAAGCTGCTCAAATTTATCCTTCATGTCAGTCATTTAGGGCACACAATACTTATCTATAAAAAAGGGGACATTCAACTATTTCAGGGAAATAAGCTGCTACTCTCCATTCGAGCCATTCTCCATAGAAAAAGTCGCCTGTCCCCATCTATTCTCCCATAAACTGAAGCAGGATTGTGCGAGAGCGGGAGCGGTTGTCGAAATCGACAAAGACAATCTGCTGCCAGGTTCCGAGGCTCAGCCTTCCGTCCGAAAAAGGAACCGTCAGAGAGGGGCCGAGGAGAGAGGCCCGGACATGGGAAAAGCCGTTTCCATCTCCCCAGCGGGCATCATGATGGTAGGTCTTGTTGCTGGGAATTATTCTTTCCATGAGCTCGGAGAAATCCTTGACCAGGCCTGATTCGTATTCGATGGTCGTCAGGCCGCCTGTCGAGCCTGGAACGAAGAGGTTGACGATGCCGTCCTTAAGTCCGCTGGCAGAGAGCTTTCTGGACACTTCGGGAGTGAGGTCCTTCATATCATTGAAGCCGCGGGTCGAAAAACTGACTGATTCGCTGATCACTTTCATCTCAAAAACTCCTCAATAATCATATGCAAAAAAACCGAGACAGGCAACTTCTTCTTATTTTTATAGGGGAAAAGCGACATGCAACCTTATCGTGGAGAAGGAGCTTCACTTTTCTCACGAATTAAGTGTTGTGTCCCCATAATTAAGCTGTCAACTAAAAGGCGATTGTCTGCGTTATGCTATATGAAAAGAAAAATGGGCTGTGATATAAGAAAAGCATGGACGAGTTAGCTTTAGTCAGGCTGGCCAAAGACGGCGATAAGGAGGCGCTGAGAACCTTGTTTGAAGAGAATAAGAAAAGAATCTTTGCCCTTGCCTTCCAGTACACAAAAAACGCTGAAGATGCCGAGGATATACTCCAGGAGACGTTCATCAAGGCCTATCGCTTCCTAGATAAATTCGATTTCCAGAACGGCCAAAGCTTCTCGCCCTGGCTCTACCGCATCGGCATCAACTGCAGCATCGACTATATCAGGCGGCACAGAAAAGACAGGGATAAAAGTGCAGAGACGGAAAATCTGGAGCTGGATAATGTATCCTCCAACGATTCCGGCTCCGATCCCGAGCATATCCATCAGCGCAAAGAAATAAGGGAGAAAATCGACCAAGTTTTGAATAAATTGTCAGGCCAGCAAAGGATGGTCTTCATCCTCAGGCATTACCAGCAGCTGAGCACCAGAGAGATTGCCGGTTATATGAACACCTCGGAGGGAAGCGTCAAAACACAGCTTTTCAGGGCAGTCTCGGCAGTCAAAGAAAGCCTGAGAGGCCTGATCATGGAGAGCAACTATGAGATGCAAAAAGTATGAAGAAAAAATAATTCTCTATCTTTATGGCGAACTCGGCGAGAAAGATAGGGCAGACGTGGAAAGCCACATCCGCCAATGCCCGGCTTGTGCCCAGGATTTAGCCTACACAAAAAAAATCTTCAAGGCGCTGGATGAGGCGCAGGCTGAAATGCCGGAAGCGAGCTGGGAGAAATGCTGGAAGGAGATAGATAAGGGAATTGCCGAAAAGCCCGGCAAGACAAAAAGCTTATTTTTTCTGCCTCGGTGGGCGTACGCTGCAGCAGGCATTCTGACCATCTTCGCTGCCGGAATAATCATCGGAAGATTCTGGCTGGTTCCTGGTTCCAAGCCTTCACCGCAACCGGCTACGACGACTCCTGTATCAGCAGCCTCTTACCAGCCCGTCCTTCAGGATTTCATTGAAGACTTGAAGCCGGTCCTGGTTGAATACGCAAATTACTCGGCGAAAAGAGAAAAAGAGACCATAGTCATGGATAAAGAGGTCGCACGCAACCTCATCATCCAGAACCTTCTCTTAAGAATGATAGTAGCTGAAAAAGATCCTTCCGCTCTTCAGTTTTTAGAGGATGTGGACATTGTCCTCAAAGAGATCGCCAACCTCAAGAGCGGCGATCAACATACTCCCTCTCTGATCAAGGAGCTTATCGAGCAGAGGGGGATACTTTTTAAGATGGAAATCTTTCAGAAGATTTAAAGTTAAGGAGGCTTAGAGATGAAACATATTAAATTGATCTCGCTAGGCTTGGCCTTTTCTTTGATCCTCTGCGGCTTCCTCTCAGCACAGGAGAAAAAGGAAAGTGAACAGGCTGTTGAAATGTACAAGAAAGCCAGGCAGTTGATTTATCAGAAAGACTGGCAGAATGCGATTGAGACGCTGAACAAAATGTTAAAGGACTTCAAAGAGAGCGGCTATGCTGCTGATTCTCTCTACTGGCTTGGCTACAGCATGGACAAGTATGCAGATTCTCTGGAGAGCCTTGAAGCCCAGCTCGATACAAAGAAAGAAGCCCTGGAGAAGCTCAATTCCCTGATTGATAGGTTCGTCGATAGCTCTTGGGTGAAAGATGCAAAATATCTCAGGCTCGAGATTGCCGAAGAGCTGGTAAAAAAAGGCCTTGGTGAATACAGATTGTACTTGAACGACAGCATAAAGGAGAAAGAGAACGAAGAGCTTGAGTTGAAACTCATAGCTTTAAGCGCCCTGATGAATATGGATAAGGAGAAGGCTTTTCCAATTCTGGAAAAAATTCTCAAGGAAGATAAAAACCCAAAACTCAGGGAAAGAGCCCTGCTCATTCTTGGCCAAACCACAGATCCTATAGTCATATCCTTATTGTTGTCAACGGCCATGAACGATCCAGATAACAAAGTCAAAGAAATGGCAATCTTGTGGCTCGGACAGAGAAAAGGAGAAGAAGGCCTTAACGCCCTTTTTAAAATCTACGAATCATCAACTGATTCCAGGGTTAAACAACGGCTGGTTCTTGCTCTAGCCCAGAACGGCAGCGAAAAGGCGATCTCCAAGCTGGTCGAGATCGCCAAGACCGACCCGGATCTCAAGACCAGGGAAGCAGCAATTCTCTGGCTCGGACAGCAGCGAGACGAAAAAGCGGTCGATGCCCTCATCCAAATTTACGACTCAACCGCTGAGCCGGAAATCAAAGAGAGATTGATGCTTGCCTTTCATCAGAATAAGAGCAAGAAAGCGAGCGACAAGCTTTTGGATATAGCCAAGAATGACAAGGATATGAAGACAAAGGAAAGAGCAATTTTCTGGCTGGGACAGGAAACAGGTGATGAAGTTGTGGACCTCCTCTTTGACATCTACTCTAAGAGCGACAATTTAAAAGTCAAGGAGATAATCATCTCTTCTCTTGGCCCGAAGGGAAGCGACAAGGCGATCCGAAAAATGATCGAAATCGCCAGGAAGGAAGAGAATCTGGAGTTAAAGAAGAAGCTCATTTTCTGGCTGGGGCAGTCGAAGAATGAAGAGGCCATGAAATTCCTCAAGGAGATCATCGAGAAATAGGTGAAGAAACAGGAGAATAGAAATGAAGGACATAAAAAAAGAAATATGTATTGCGGCAGTAGCCACGCTTTTGAGTCTGCTTGCTTCAGGTCTTTTCGCCACCGAAGTGCCTGGCTTCTTGAAGGGAAAAGTTTATGTTCTGGACCAAGCGAATCTTTCCCTTATTCAAAAATTCGAAGAAGCTGAAAAGGAATTCAAGAAGCTGAAAGCCGGCGAGGCTTATTTTACAGGATATACGTTTATGAGCAGGCATAAATACCACACCGGCGGAGAGTGGATCTCCACCGAGCCTTTTAGAGCCACGGTTGAAGGAAACGAAATCAAGCTACGCAGAGTTTCCAGATGGGGAAAAAAGGCTGGCGAAGAAGTTTCAGAAGAGGAGGGAAAGGAGCAGGTGGGAATCCTCCTTCTTCACACTCTTGAAGCCAATAAAGGAAAAGTTGTTGACGTGCAGCTCATGGACCTCGACCACAGCTACGAATTCGAAGAGGCGCCAGTCTACTGGCTTGATGCCGTCGCCAACGAGGAAAGCGTCAATTTCATTGAAGGCCTATTCAACTCAGGGAATGCCGAGCTGCAGAAAATACTAGTCTTTACCATCAGCGCTCATGACGGATTGAAGTCCTATGATTTTCTGAAGCGCGTTGCGCTCGGAGATTATGCTCGAGAAGTCAGAAAAAACGCTGTCTTCTGGCTGGGGAACTACAAGGACGAGCGAAGCCTGGCCTATCTCAAGGAAATATTCAAAAAAGAAAAAGATCCACAGGTCAAAGAGCATATCGTCTTCGCCCTTCAGCTCAGCGAGCAGAAAGAAGCGATAGAGGAGCTGATCAACATCGCCAAGACCGACACTGACCTGGGGGTCAGGAAAAAAGCTATTTTCTGGCTGGGACAGAAGGCTTCGAAGGAGAGCATAAATGCCTTGAAAGATGTTGTCGAGGAAGGAGAGGATATCGATCTCAAGAATTCGGCCGTCTTCGCCATCAGCCAGCTTCCCAAAGACAAGTCTGTGCCGATGCTCATCGATATCGCCAGGTCAAACAAGAGCGCTTCTGTAAGGAAAAAGGCTATATTCTGGCTCAGCCAGACAGACAGCGAGCAAGCCCTGAAGTTCTTCGAAGAAATCCTGCTCAAGAAATAAAGGAACAATTTAAAGGGTCGGCCAGGAATGTGGGAAGAATAGCTTCTCGTAGAGCGCAAGAGCGTAGCTGTCGGACATGCCGGCGATGAAATCGCCGACTCTCTTCTCCAGAGAATCGCCCTGAGGATAG
>CAZJXZ010000002.1:0-44261 GCA_964549955.1 uncultured Eubacteriales bacterium | reverse complement strand
GGGATGTGGCTGGAGTCCAGGAAGCCAAGGAAGAGCTGCAGGAGATCATCGGCTTTCTGAAAGATCCCAAGAAATTTCAAAAATTGGGAGGCCGAATTCCTAAGGGCGTCATCCTGGTTGGCGCACCAGGGACAGGCAAGACTCTTCTCGCCCGCGCCGTGGCAGGCGAAGCCGATGTCCCCTTCTTCTCCATCAGCGGCTCTGACTTTGTCGAGATGTTTGTCGGAGTGGGCGCTTCCCGTGTCAGAGACCTCTTCGACCAGGGGAAAAAGCACGCGCCCTGCCTGATCTTCATCGACGAGATCGACGCTGTGGGAAGGCAGCGGGGTGCAGGTCTCGGAGGCGGCCACGACGAGCGTGAGCAAACGCTGAATCAACTTCTGGTGGAAATGGACGGCTTCGACTCCAACGAAGGCATCATCCTTATCGCCGCCACCAACAGGCCGGATATTCTGGACAGCGCTCTGCTCAGGCCTGGCCGCTTCGACCGCAGGGTTGTGGTCAACATGCCTGATGTCAAGGGACGGGAAGAAATCCTGAGAGTTCATGTCAGAAACATCCCGTTGGCCAAGGATGTCGAGCTCAGTGTGCTCGCCCGCTCCACTCCTGGATTCTCCGGGGCCGACCTGGCCAACATGGTCAATGAAGCAGCGCTGCTTGCCGCCCGCAACAGCCAGGATAAGGTCAACATGAAGGATATGGAAAATGCCAAAGACAAAGTCCTGATGGGAGTGGAGAGAAAGAGCATGATCATCAGCGATGAGGAGAAAAGAAGCACTTCCTATCATGAGGCTGGACATGCCCTGACAGCCTCTCTCCTGCCCGAAGCCGACCCCATCCACAAAGTGACCATCATCCCCAGAGGCTTGGCTCTGGGCACAACCCAGCAGCTTCCCCTTGATGACCGCTACACTTACTCCAAAGAATATCTTGAAGCTCAGCTTTGTGTGCTCATGGCCGGCCGGGTCGCTGAAAACCTTATACTTGGAAAGACAACCACAGGAGCTGCCAACGACTTTGAGCGAGCGACCGAAGTCGCCCGCAAAATGGTCTGCCAATGGGGAATGTCTGACCTTGGTCCCCTCACTTTTGGCGAAAGAGACGACCTGATCTTCCTCGGAAGAGACCTGGCCATGCACAAGAATTTCAGCGAAAAAACAGCGGAGATGATTGACGAGGAAGTCAAAAAAATCGTCAACCGCAACTATAACCGGGCCAAGGAGCTCCTGGAAAAAAATAAGAACAATTTGATTGCTGTCGCCGAGGCCCTTCTTGAAAAAGAAGTCCTTTCCTCCGATGAGATAAAAGAAATCATGGAAAGCCCAAACAAAGCCAGGAGCAAGAAGGCGTTGGCCAATTCAAAGAGCAAAGAAAAGAGCCCTGAAGAGAATCTAAATAAAGCAAAGCCTTTTACTAAGACCAATCTGGTTAAAGCATAGAAGGTGAGAAAAGAGTACAGCCTCCAGGTCAACGGCAAAAATCACACTCTCGGCCGGAGAACCTGGATAATGGGTGTCATCAACGTCACTCCTGATTCCTTCTCCGATGGCGGCCTTTACTTTGACAAAGACAGAGCCGTGGAAAGAGGCCTGGAGCTTGAATCAGAAGGGGCTGACATCATCGATGTCGGGGGAGAAAGCACCAAACCCGGCTCAGAGCCAATAGCAGCAGAAGAAGAGCTGAGGCGAATCCTGCCCGTCATCTCTGCCCTGAAGAAAAGAACCAGTTCCTTAATATCAGTGGACACGACCAAATCAGAGGTCGCCCGAGCAGCCCTGGACAAAGGTGCGGATATCATCAACGACATCAGCTCTTTTCGCTTTGACTCAGGAATGCTCTCTCTTGCCGCTCAAAGGAAAACGCCTGTCATCTTGATGCACATGAAAGGTGTGCCCAAGACCATGCAGGATAACCCCTTCTACGAAGATGTTCTTCTCGAGGTCAAGGCTTTCTTTAAAAAAAAGATTGAAGAAGCCCATCAGAGCGGAATCAAAAAAGAAAAAATCATCATCGACCCTGGAATCGGCTTTGGCAAGCGATTGAAGGATAATCTGACTCTGATCAACAGGCTGCAGACCTTCGAGGACCTCGATCGCCCTATCCTGGTCGGTGTTTCCAGAAAATCCTTTATCGGAAAAATTCTTAATGCGCAGCCAGGAGCGAGGCTCGAAGGGACAATCGCCTCTGCCATACTGAGCATGGTCAACGGAGCTCACATCCTGAGAGTCCATGACGTGGCGGCAGTCAAGAAAGCTGTGCTCGTGGCCGAGGCCATTATCAACGAGGGCTTTGGCCTCGATTCTTCGGAAAAAAACGTGGAGAAAAAGAGTCATCATGCTCTCTAATATCATCCTTGCCTTTGCCCGGATCACAGTAGTCGACATCATTGACATCCTTCTCTTGACTTTCATCCTCTATTCTCTTTTCCTCCTGATCAGGGACACAAGGGCCTACCAGATGGCGATTGGAATCGGCATCATCGCGCTTCTCTTTCTGGCCACCCAATGGGGGAAGATGGTCGCCTCCAACCGGTTTATCAGGATTTTTATTAATTATTTTATCATCGCCATCATCGTCCTTTTCCAGGGGGAGATAAGAAGATTTTTGACCACAATCGGCTCGCGCTCGTTCCGCAGGCCCTTCTTTCTCAAATCCATTCAGGAAAAAATGGAAGAGGTTTTTCTGGCTGTCGATTATCTCTCCTCGAAGAAAATCGGGGCTTTGATCGCCATCGAGAAAGATATCTCCCTCAAGACTTACACTGACCGCGGAGCAAAGATCGATGCGGCTCTGTCCAAAGACCTGCTGGTGAATATCTTCTTTCCGCATTCTCCCCTTCATGACGGAGCGGTCATCATCCAGAACAACAGAATCTCGGCTGCAGGCTGCCTCCTCCCCTTGCCTCCCACCCATAACCTTGAACCGGAATTTCTAACCCGCACGCGGCATCTGGCAGCCATAGGCCTTTCTCAAGAAACAGATGCGGCAGTGGTCGTTGTCTCGGAGGAGACTGGAACTGTCTCCCTGGCGACCAAAGGCAATCTGGAAAGAGAATTGGACAGAGAAGGACTCAAGGATCGTTTGCTGAATTACTTGAAGACAAGATGAAAAGACTTCTTATAAATATATTCATCAAGAATTGGAAACTCAAACTTTTTGCTTTTTTCGTCGCCCTTGTTCTCTGGCTGGCGCTCATCCCGGAGGAGAAAATATTCTCAGAAAAAACCCTGACAGTCCCTCTCGTACTTTACAACACTCCTCCTCAAATGGAGTTGGTGAAAAAGCCTCCCTCAATGATTGATGTCACGATCAGAGCTCCCAAAAGCTTGATCGAGCAAATCACCCCGGCTAACGTTTATGCAGCCCTGAACCTTGAAAATGCCCGCCTCGACCAGAAAGAATACCCGCTCAATAAGAGCATGATCAGCATTCCTCCCGGAGCAGAAGTTGTAGAAATCTATCCCAGCCAAGTCAATCTTGTCCTGGAAAGAACCCAAGAGCTCCTGCTCGACGTGGAGCCGAACATCGCCGGGAGCTTAAAGGAAGGCCTCAAAATAGAAGCAGTGAGAGTCTCACCTCCCCAGGTTCTCATCAGAGGGCCGGAGGGCAAGGTCAAAGCTGGCAGCAAGGTTAGGACGAGCCCCATCGATATTTCCGGCTTGAGTCAAAGCGAAGAAATCGAGGCAGCTCTCATCCCGCCGAATCCGGATGTAAGGCTGGCTTCTTCACAATCAACAGTTAAGGTCCAAATTTTAATCCAGAAAGAGGGCCCTGAGGAAAAAAAGGCAGCGAAGAAAAAAACCCAGAGGGAATAGTCGAAAGAATGCCAAATTCTGCGATACCAAGATAATTGTGAGGGTGACCTGCGGGGAGACTCCCGAAATAATTTTCTTCCTTGAATACTCTCTGTTTTTGATTATAATTGACACTTGAAAAAAATCCTCGGTTGAAAATGGAAAGACTCTTTGGAACAGACGGCATAAGGGCTATTGCCGGCGAGTTCCCTCTCGATTTCTTCACAGTCCACAGCTTGGGAAAATCACTCATCTCCCTCCTTCAAGAATTGAGATTGGAGCCGCGGGTTGTTATCGGCCGTGACACCCGGGAATCAGGAGAATGGCTCGAGGCGGCACTCTACCAGGGAATAGCCGAAACCAAGGGGCAGGCTCTGTCCGCCGGCGTCATCCCCACCTCTGCCGTCTCCTTCCTGACAAGAAAACACTCCTTCTCAGCAGGAATCGTCATCTCCGCCTCTCATAATCCCTATCAGGATAACGGCATTAAAATTTTCTCATCTCAAGGGACAAAAATTCCGGACGCTTGGGAGAGAAAACTTGAAAAAGCTATCAGCCAGGCTCCGAAAAAAGCCGAACGAAAGAAGCTCAAAATCAAGGCCCAGACCTCTTTTGGCCGCGAGTATATTGACTTTCTGGAAGACAGATTTTCCCATATCAGGCTTCCAAGAAAAATCAAAATCGCCATCGACTGCTCGAACGGAGCCAGCTCATTTTTCGCTGAGCGCATCTTCCGGGATTTGGGCTTTGAGGTCCTTGGCTCAGGCAACGAGCCTGATGGAAAGAACATAAACGAGCGCTGCGGCTCTCTTTATCCCCAGAATCTGGCCCGGCTGGTGGTCGAAAACAAGGCTGATATAGGAATCGCCTATGATGGGGATGCAGACAGGGCTATTCCTATCGATGAAAACGGAAAAATCCTCAACGGTGACCACACGCTCTTTATCCTTTCTCGATACTTGAAAGAAAAGGGGCGTTTGAAATCGGATTATGTTGTGGCCACAGTCATGAGCAATATCGGACTTGAGAAATCCCTCGAAAAACTCGGCTTGAAGCTTTTCCGCGCTCAAGTTGGCGATAAGTATGTCCTGGAGCAGATGTTGAATTTAAACGCAAACCTTGGAGGAGAACAGTCAGGCCACACCATCTTTCTGGATGATTTTCCGACAGGTGATGGAATCCTGACCAGCCTAAAGATTCTGGAAGTCATGGCCGCCAATAACACTCCGCTCTCCAAGCTGGTTGAAGAATACCAAGAATTCCCCCAGGTATTGCTAAACGTTCGAGTGAAAAGAAGGATAGACATCAGTCAATTCCCTGAGATAGTGGACAAGATGAATGAGATCAAGCAAAAGCTTGGAGAAAGCGGCCGCCTCCATGTTCGTTTTTCAGGAACCGAACCTCTTGTCAGAATAATGATTGAGGGCCAGGGCAGGGCGGAGATAGAAGACTATGCACAGCAAGTTGCCAGTCTCGTCGCCAAGCAACTGGGCTAAGCAAGAAGAGAAAAGAGTCGTTTTATAATTAGGGAGGAAAAAATGAAGCTTGCCGTCAATATCGATCATTTTGCGACAATCAGAGAAGCTCGCCGCAGCGGCGAGCCAGAACCCATCCTGGCAGCCCTGCTTGCCGAGCAGGCAGGGGCAGAAGGCATTGTCTGTCATTTGAGGGGTGATAGGCGGCACATCAAGGAAAGAGACCTGAAGCTTCTGAGACAGGTGGTCAAAACCAAGCTTAACCTGGAAATGGCGGCAACTGAAGAGATGAAGAAAATTGCGCTCGAAGTAAAGCCTGACGTTGTTTCTCTCGTTCCAGAGCGCAGAGAAGAATTGACCACTGAGGGAGGATTGAATGTCGCTGCCAACGAAAAGGCCCTGATTCCTTTGATCCAGGAGCTGAAAAAGGCGGGGATAAGAGTCAGCATTTTTGTCGATCCTGACTTAATACAAATCGAAGCCTGTCGCAAAGTGGGAGTGGACCTTATCGAAATCAACACCGGAAAATACGCGGAGCTTCGACCAGGAAAGGTACGCCTGGAAGCCCTGGAGGAGATAATACAGGCTGCTGACTATGGCCGAAAATTCGGCCTAGAAATCCACGCCGGCCACGGGTTGGATTATAAAAACGTCAGTCAAATCGTAGCCATCCCTGAAATCACAGAGCTCAGCATCGGCTTCTCCATCGTCGCCCGCTCGGCGATCGTCGGCATTGAGAAGGCAGTCAGTGAGATGGTTGAGTTGATCAAGTGATCAGTATAAATTTCGAACGATTGAAAAACGATATCGAAGCTCTTTCCCAGATTGGCCGCGACTCACTGGGCGGGATAAGTCGGCCTTCTTTCAGCAAGCCAGACCTCGAGGCCAGGGAATGGCTCAAAGAAAGAATAAAAGCCGCCGGCCTCCTGCTCAGTCAGGACGGAGCAGGAAACATTTTCGGCCGCATTGAGGGCAAAGGAAAAACCGTTATGGCCGGCTCTCACCTGGACACTGTCATCAACGGCGGAATGTTTGACGGCTCAATCGGAGTCCTCTCAGCCCTAGAGTCTCTGCGAAGAATAAAAGAAGAAGGCCTTCGCCTTTCCAGGCCTGTGGAGCTCGCCTCTTTTACCGACGAGGAAGGAAATCTGGCCGGAGACTTCATGGGAAGCCGTGCTTTTGTCGGAGCCTTGAACCGGGAAATATTAGAGAAAGGATTCACCCAAGTCGGACCTCCGCTGCGTGAGATTCTAAAAGGCACAGAATTTACTCTAGAGAGCATCATCGACGCTCACAAGCAGAGGCCGGAGATAGAAGCCTTCCTTGAGATCCATATCGAGCAGGGCCCTGTGCTCGAAACAGAAGGGATACCTGTTGGCATTGTGAACGCCATTGCGGGCAAGCATTATAGAATGTGCTCTTTCTTAGGAGAAGCCAGCCACGCCGGGACGACTCCTCTTGAGCTGCGCAGGGATGCCCTGCTGGGCCTGGCGGATTTCGCCCTGAGAAGCACCCGCTTCGTTGCCACAAAGCACTACGGGAGCATGGTCACCATCGGGAAGGTCATCGTCAAGCCTGGGACGTTCAGCACAGTTCCCGGCCAGGTCGATTTTTCTTTCGAATACAGGAGCACATCCAAAGAAACATTACAGGAGCTGGAAAAATCCCTTCTCGACCTTGCCAAAGAGATCGCTTCCACCCGCGGGCTCGAGTTTGCCTCAAGAGTCATGGACAAGACCGATCCGGTCAAGATACCTTCACGGATGGTCAGCTTGATGAAAGAGGAATGCCAGAAGCTGGGTTACCCTTTCATGGAGCTATCAAGCGGCGCAGGCCATGATGCCCAGATTCTTTCCAGCGTGGCCGAAGTGGGAATGATATTCATCCCCTGCTTGGACGGAATCAGCCACTGCCCTCAAGAAATGATCAGGTGGGAGGACTTGGAAAAGGGGGCGAACCTGCTGCTCAACGTCCTGCTGAGGCTGGCGGGTTAATACAAATGCAATGAATATCTTTATACTGTCATTGCGAGCGACCGAAGGGAGCGTGGCAATCTCTTAGTTTGATGAGATTGCTTCGTCACTGCGTTCCTCGCAATGACATTTTAATTAATGCATTTTATCAGCTTACTTCTTCTCCTTGGCCATGGCCTCTTTTATCTCTTTTATCCTCTTTTCATAGCCTGCGAGCATTGCCTTCTCATAATCTTCAGCAGGCTTTCCTGCGAGTTCTATTGCTTTTTCTTCGGCTTTCAGGGCATCCTCATATTTCTTTAATTTAAAATAGACAAGGCTCAGAGCATCCCAGATATAGTGGGAGGAGGGAGAGAGCTCAACCGATTTTTTCGATGCTTCAAGGGCGCTTTCCAGGTTTTTATCTTGATTTACCCAGAACCAGGCATAGTTGTTTAACTCTTCTGCTCTATCCATATGTTTCTTTATGTACTCAGGCCCAAAGATATCCAGTGCCTTCTCAGGTTTACCCGCCCGAACATACAACTGCGCAGCCGACTCAACCAACCGCGGCTCCAGCTTGGTCGCCAATTCAATCATCTCCAAGGCGCTATCTGTATTCATCTTCTGCCTGACCCAGAAGGTCGCATACTCATAGAGATTGAAAGCCAGCGTGCGAACCTTTCCTTCCATAAAGCTCTCTCCAAAAACTTCTTCAGCCTTGCCTTTGTCTCCTTTGAGCGAATACAATTCAGCCAGATTTCTCATGTAGCTAGGATCAGGATTATATTTCATCATTTCTTTAATCTTCTCAGCGAGCTCAATTCCCCGCTCTAGATTTTCTTTATCCCTGATTATTCTGGAAACATAGGAATTGAGAACAGACGGTTCACTTGGATATTTGGATACATACTCCTCAAAGAATTTGGCCGCTTCTTCTTTTGGAGCAGCAGACCGATAATACATACTTAAAAGAGAATAGGCAGATTCCAGGATTTCGCTTTGGGCATATTTTTTAATGAAGGCTTTGAGCGGCTCAGGGTCCATTTTCCTGCCAAAGAAAGACATTTGTCCTATGCAAAATTCTGCATATTCAGTGTAAGTAACTTTTTTCCCGCCATAATAATCTGTTGTTCCCATCTTCCCGTCCGGGTCTATGGCTAAAACTTCTTTATACAACTCTAGAGCCTTTTCCTGATTTGCTCTATCTTGGCATTTCTTACCGAGCTTGAAAACCACTTCTATATTTTTTGGCTCTTTGCCGTATCTTTCAGAAAGAATCTTGAAGGTATCGATTCCTTTTACGGTCTTCTCCAGCCTTTCCAGATATTTATCCGGCGGTGGCCCATAACCAATATGCCAGTCAATCTCCGAGCCGTCCGCATCGACGATGAGGACAGTTGGAGTACCGGAAATTTTGAATCTCTTAAAAATTTCATTTCCGGTTTTTTCTGCGATGTCGGCGAAGAAAAGAATGAAATTAGAGTTCAGAAATTCCTGATATTTTTGATTGGCGAAGAACTGCTGACCCAGCAGTACACAGCTCCCTCAGCCACTCGAGAAAAAGTCGATAAGGACCTTTTTGCCTTCATTCTTCGCCTGGACAAGGGCCTGGTCAAAAGTCCCCTTGAACCAGTTCTGGGCAAAAGCCGTGGAAACAAGAATAAGTATGATTAGAGGTAAAATTGCTTTTTTCATTCCGGCCTCCTTCTATGGCTTATATATAGAAATTAATCTTTGAATTGTCAAATAAAAAATCCTCATTACTAATAGACTCTTAATTCCTTCTACAGCTTGATCGTCTTTTTTGAAGGCTCGGTCTTGAAGGGACCGACCTCGTATTCACAGATGATTTTGTATTCTGTGTTCAACTCTGGGCCAGACCACGTGGCCCGACAGCTGAACCCTCAGCCATACTCAAAGAAGCCTTGCTTGACGACTTCGCCGTTAGCTTTAACAACCTTGTAAATCGGCTCTTTAGGACGATGACCTAAATTCTTCTTCCCTGATAGAGCAATAAGGGTCTTGTTGCCCGAGATGTGGCTCAAATCGGTCAGCAATTCCTTTGCTTTGCCTTCAACATTGAACATAAGGTAAACCCTTTCCGTCCCAACTCCTGTTTTAAGCAAGTCAACAATTGGGATATAAGGCTCGCCAAATTCTAAGACCGATTCGCCGCCTCCGCCCACAGCCGCAAACGGGCTTTCTTTGGTCGCTGAAGCACACAGTCGCCACAGGTCGCCCTGTTCATCTTTACGAAATACCTCGTAAGAAAGAATCTTGTATCTTCCCTGGGGAATCTTAATCTCCTTGGCCGGCTGATACATAATCAGGCAATGATTGCCGTCCTCTGTGTAGAGAGACAGCCGCTCCGTCTTCATGGCAAGCTTCAGGGAAGCTAAATTTTCACTGACCGGTGTCAAGGTTAGAACGCTTTTGGCAGGGTTGACGCTGATTTCAAAAAGCTTGTCATTGACCAGCAGCCAGTCTCCGTATATTTGCTCATCATAAGATTCAATCTTCTCGTCGCTGGTTATATAAATGCTGTCTCCCCTGGCAAAGATATTGATTCGAACGGGCCCGATGATTTTATCAAGCCGTAAAAACTTGTACCGCTCATCGAACGTGAGCGGCTCAGCGAAACGGCCGTTGCAATTCTTGTCGCCAAGAATCAGGCGATATTTCCGGCCATCGACTTGAAATTCAGCACTGTAAGAGCAATTGGACTGGAGGCGGAAACTCAATAATCGGCTGAGATTCTGGCTATCGATCTTCAATCTTGAAATTTGGCTCGAAAATCCCCAGATAACCGGGCGGAAACTGTAGGGCAACGACTTGCCGTCAACTTCAACCGCGGTGTCTACGGCAGGAAATCTCACATTTGAACTTCTTCCATCAGCACTGGAGGTCGAGATTGCATCTATTACAGGATCATCTCTTAAGTTATGATTGCCGTTGGCGTCAAAATAGAGGCGATTGTAAAAGGGGTCGTTGGCATTTTGAATATCCAGGATAAAAAGCCGCTCCTTATCACCAATCTTAGCGAAGGCATAAACCGGGTTCTCAGTATTCAGATGGGGAAGTGTCCATGGTTCTCCTGGCAGCGGTGCATCTCGAGGCCTGATATTCAACTGCGCAAAGCCGGAAGGAAGGAACGACCTCGGCTCATCAGGATACTTCTCATACTTCAGAGGAACTTCTATGGCAAACAAAGTTGTGGCTAAAAAGAAGGCAAGAAAGGCTATCCCGGCTTTAGATGTTAATTTACCCATCTTATTCTCCCGAGCTTTATTCCTGACTATGTATAAATTTTTTCATATAGTTTTATCGAAAGCAAGAAAAAGTTTTTCCCCTCTCCAGTCTTGGCCCTTTCTGTCCCCAGATTGAGAATCTCGAGGAATGCGCTCTAATCTCCCTCCCTTGACAGGGTTCATTGTCCCTCGTATATTTCTCTCGTGTTCAGAGCCAGGCTCTCTGAGCTTGAATTGTGAAGGTGTAGTGCGATCTAGAAAACAAATTCCTTCATACAAGGAGGAGATGACATCATGTGGATGAGAGTGAAGTTTTTTCTTCTATTTTTGGGAAAAATGAGGCTTAAAGCTAAAATAACGATTTTCTTTCTTATTGTTTTATTCGTGAATAGCTCCGCGCTGGCCGTGCTAAAGACAGGCGATAAATTTCATGCCTTTTCGCTCAAATCGATTGATGATAAAACGATAACGGTCAAACTTGAAGAGGAGAAATTAACCGTAATCTCAGAATTCATTGAAAATGGATCGCTGGTTACGAAAAAATCTCACCCTGATGCTGTCATGCTCGATTTCTGGGCGACCTGGTGTGTTCCCTGTCGAGCGGCGATGCCGTATATACAGGGCATTTACGAAAAATTTAAGGCAAAACAAGGGCAGGATGAAGGCGGACTAGAATTGTTCGGAATAGCCATAGACACGGAAGGCTCAAGAGTGGTCAAGCCTTTCTTCAAGAAAGTCAAAATAACATACAGCATGCTCGCCGACTCTACTTCAGGCTCTGAGCGAGGCCTCATCCGAACAACGAGAGATATGAAATCATCCTATAAGGTTCAAGAAATACCGGTGGTTTACTTGATCGACTCAAAAGGAGTTGTGGCTCATGTCCATGTCGGTTTCAAAAAAGAGTACATCGCAGAGCTCGAGAAAACAACAGGAGAGATGATTAAAGGAGAAAGAAGATGAAGCGTCGATGGGCTTATTTGCTTTTTTTCATTTCCATCTTGTTTATCATCATTGGACTCATGCAGAAGGAATTTCAAGCAGTGCTTGAGAAATCAATAACCATCTGTCTGAGCTGCATCGGAATCGGTTAGCCGTCAAAGAGAGAAGACGTTGAGTCTGATAAAAAAAAGAAGGCTTTTTCAGATAGGCGGGACTTTAGGCTTTAACATCTACCTGCCGTCATTCTTCAAAGCGCAGATTTTCCAGGGGAACATCAAAGGAGTCTGTGTCCCTGTTCTGAATTGTTACTCCTGTCCCTCTGCCATCGGCGCCTGTCCCATTGGCGCCATGCAGAATTTCTTTGCCTCATTGAGGTTCAAGCTAAGCATTTCCTCCTATCAGCTTGGCTTGTATGTCATAGGCACACTGGGAGCAGTCGGCAGCCTTGTGGGCAGAATGCCCTGCGGCTGGGTGTGTCCTTTTGGGCTCTTGCAGGAGGCCTTGTATAAGATCCCAACTCCAAAAATTTCCGTGCCGAAATTTCTATCCTACCTGAGGTATGTCATTCTCGCCATTTTTGTTTTTGCCCTTCCTCTTTTGGTCTTGGATGAATATGGGTTGGGAGAAACATGGTTTTGCAAGTGGATATGCCCGGCCGGCACTCTTGAGGCGGGAATACCACTGGTCTCTTTGAACGAGAACATCCGCGGCCAAATTGGGTTTCTTTTTTCGTGGAAAGTCTCGATTCTGGTCTTATTTTTGGCATGGATGATTTTCGCCCAGAGACCTTTCTGCCGGACTGCCTGTCCTCTGGGAGCTATCCTAGGGCTCTTCAACAAAGCAAGCCTCTTTCGAATGTTTGTCGATGAAGACAGCTGCACCCAATGCGACGATTGCCTAAAAAATTGTCCGACAGAGCTCAGGATCTATGAGAGTCCAAACAGCCCTGATTGCGTCCGCTGTTTAAAATGTGCGGATGTCTGTCAATACGGTGCAGTCAAATATGAGTTCCTTCCCAAGAAGAGACAACCGGTGAAAGCTTGACGTTGTAAAAATTGTAAAAAAATTCATTTCGTTCATTTTACCTTTCGATAAATTGGGGACTGCGAAAACGTTGACAAAAAGGCCCTTTTATTCTTATAAATGGATGATGGGAGACCAAAATGGGAAAAAAGCTTTTGATCCTGCCTCTTTTTCTTTGGCTCCTTGTCTTTGGAGCCTGCAAGAAGAAGACTCCAACAGGCCCGGATACAAACCTCATAGAATTATCCGGCGCCATTACCTTAAGCGGACAGCCTTTCTCTGGGGTTGACGTCTATCTGTCTTGGGATGGTTCGCAAAAAACGACAACGGATTCCAGCGGGAAATTCAGTTTTAAAGATTTATTATCTGGAGATTATATAATCACCCCATCTAAACTAGGATTTGCCTTTAATCCGTCAAATTACGAAGCAGGCAGCCAAACGCAAACAAATTTAAACTTCACGGCGAACACGGCCACAACAGGCTCAGGAGTTGGCGAAATCGCCACCAACTTCACTGCAAAAAATCAGAATAACCAAAATGTTTCTCTTTACGATTTCCATGGCAAGGTGATTCTTATGGATTTCACCGCAGATTGGTGCACAGAATGCAGGGCAAAAGCAGAGACGGCTGAGCAATTTTACCAAAAGTACAAGGACAAAGGATTCATGTATATCCTGGTCGTCATCGAAGGAGACCCGGCTATCTGGGCTTATACTTATGGGCTGACTTTTCCAGTTCTTGACGATAATAGTCGAACAATATACAACATTTATCAAAAAACATCCATTCCTTTGCCCCATGTGCTCGACCGCAACTGTACGATCCGATACAAGAAGGAAGGCTGGAACAAGAGTGAGGTTGAAGAGGTCATCAACAAATATTTATAAATCCAGCGAAAGGCCATCAAAAACGAAGAATAGCGTCGATTCTTAATCCTTCGAACGGCGGGAAAAACTTACAGACTCCGCCTGAGCATTTCACGCCGCCCTTGTTCGAGCCATAGAATACCCGCAGCGAATTGGCAGTTGTAAACTTTATCTCAATCTGTCCTCCCAGCCAATTTTTTTTGTCTTTAAAGAATAAGATTTCAGGATCATCGGTCTGGTCGAAAAATAAGGTAGCAATCCATCTTGGAGAATAATGGACGGATAGAAAAGACCTTCTTTCATAGTAATCAAGGTGCCTTCCCCTAAAATCCTTACTCTTAAAATCCAGTTCCAGACTCAATCTGGAAGTCAAGGGATAGCTGGCGTTGGTCTGGACATGAAAAGTGCTGCCATGAGTATAATAAAAAACCAAAGATGAAGTATTTTCTTCTCTATAACCTGAAATGAAATTCAGCCAGCCTGTGTCTTTGAATTTCTTTTCCAGCCCGACAAAGAAATGGATGACATTTCTTAAGTTACCTCCTGGTTTATCTCTAAGATAGGAAAGTTTTCCAAAAAGCAGAGTAGAAATTTTTGTCAGATTATAATCCAACCGCCCCGATAGGCCGGTGACATCTCTTGCATCTTTAGCGAATTGATTAGCCAGGAGAGGGAGCTGCTCGCTCTCCAACAAGGGCGGACGATTATATTCAAAATCTAAATTTTTATAGTCTTTGAACTCCAGAAGCAGGCTCAAATTTCTCAAGAAAAAGCCTGATTCAAGATATATTCCATACCCATTAGTTGTCTCTTCTTCATAATATCTCTTCTTCTGAACCAATAAAAACTCACCATAGCATTTCGCTTTATCCGATATGTTGGGAATATCAAAGCTCGCCGATTCCATGAAAACGCTTTTGTTCCCGTAGGCTGACCCACCCTCTAACTGCGAGCCCAGAAAATTTATCTTAAAATCAGCGCGGTCCCTGTACCTCCAGCCGAGTGTTCCTCCATAAACTTTATCCTTTAAATCAGAATCCTCCCGGTCGAGCCAGCCTCCAAAGATTTCGGCTGAAATCTTCTTCCGGCTAAGATTAAATTTCCCTCCGTCAACTGTGGTATCAATGATGTATTCCAAGCCCTCTTTCTCAAAGGTCTTCAGAACACTGAAAACAAGCCCCCTGCCAACAGAATAATAAAAATCTCCTGCCCTGAGGTTGAAATTCCGCTTGTTTATCTCAAAGAAGCGCTTTGCCAGCCGATAATTATCCTCAAGAGGAGAAAAGTCCAGGTTGGCATCTCCTCTCACACCGGCAAGGTAGTCGCCCGAGGTTAAAGACAAATCGAGCTGATTGATGATTTGCGACTCCCTCCCTTCTCTCATCCTATCGACATAATCTTTGTCTGAAAAATTCCTATTCAAGAATGCCTCATTCAGATAAAATGAAATTCCTTTCCTTTTAGCCTCCTCCTTTGGCTCCAAAAGCTCCAGAATCTCCTCTTCCATGACCCTTTCGTCTCCAAGGCTGTATCCTTGGTGGACATGCTTTATCTTGCCTTCCCTGTCAATGAGTATGGTATAGGGCAGGATAACCCGAGGATTGTACAAAGCAATGACTTTTGATTCTGTGTCGAGGAGAACGGGAAAATTATATTTATAGCTCTTGATAAAAGGCTTGACCAGCGCTACTGTCTCCGGGCCGTCAACCGTGATGGCAAAAACAACCAACCCTTTATCTTTGTATTTATCGTAGAATCTTTGAAAATGAGGCAGTTCTTTCACACAGGGAACGCACCAGGTCGCCCAGAAATCGATGAGGATAACATTTTTTTCGAAATAATCGCTGAGCCTTTGGAGATTTCCATCAAGGTCTTTTAGAGTGAAATCAATGGCCTTTTGAGCTTTGGCCGCTGTCAACTCCAGAATAAATAAAAAAAGAAAAATTGCTGTTTTTAATAATCCCCTATTAAAAGCATATCGGTTGGCTTGCATTTCAAATCTTCCCTCCCACCTTCTTTAATATTTCTGTAAATATTCTTAACAGAAGTCGCTGACTTAATCAACAAATTTGACTAGTTTCATTTCATTTCATTATAATTATTGTTCTCTAAAACGAAAAAGGGAATTAGATTGAAACACAATTTAAATTCGGAATTTCTCCTGAAAACCGCCCTAATCTTTTTTTTCGGATTATTTCTTTTTTTTGGATATGTAAATATCTCAGCCCAAGAAGAAGAAATTGTCAAAATTAATACTTACATTTCAAAAAACGGCATTCATCCTGGGGAAACATTCAAAGTTGCACTCGTGGCCACAATAAGTCCCGGGTGGCACATCCATGCCCACGAGCTTGCGGACGAATTCCTCATCCCCACCGAATTCACCCTTGAAGGAAAAGAGAAGGTTGAAATCATAAAATATTCCTATCCGGAGCCGAGATTGGAAAAATTTGAGTATTCAGAGTCTGCGCTTCAAATCTATGACGGCGAAGTGATACTGGGTGTTCTGGTTAAGGCTGATGCCGGTCTCGAGCTCGGTTCCCATAAATTAAATGGAACCTTCAGCTTCCAAGCTTGCGATAGCCGCTCCTGTCTCCCCCCTAAAAAAATTGAGTTTAAGATATCCTTTAGAGTTGTCCCGGCTTCCCAGAAAACAGAGGAGATTAACCAGAGCATCTTCTCCAGAGTGGATTTTGGAAAAGGCTGATATTTTTAGAAAAAATGAATTGAACCATATTTCAGAGGTTAAGAAGAGCTTATCATACAGCAATTTGCCCGAAGGAAAATCCCATGAATAAAAAGGCATTGAGAAAACTTCCCTCTGTCGATGTCTTGATTCATACCGACGAGGTTAAGCAATGGATTGAGAAATATAATCGAGATACGGTTGTTAACGCCATCCGACTTGTTCTTAACGAGCTCAGGTCAGAAATTCTCAATCAGGAAAAAGCATCTTGCGAGGAAAAAAACCTTTTAGTCGAAAACATAATAAAAAGGGCTCAATCTCATCTGGAAAGAAAATTTTCTCCCTCTTTGCGGAAGGCCATTAACGCCACGGGGATAATTCTTCATACCGGACTCGGCCGCTCGGTTCTCTCCCGAGAAGCCAGGGAGGCCGTCAAGACCATCATCGAAGGCTACTGCAACCTGGCCATAGAGGCGGAGACCGGGCGGCGCGGGCAGCGCGATTCGCACCTCAGCGGCCTCCTCTGTGAATTGAGCAGAGCCGAAGCTGCGACCATCGTCAATAACAATGCGGCAGCGACTGTGCTCATCCTCAATACGCTGGCCAAGGGCAAAGAGGTGATTGTCTCCAGAGGGCAGCTGGTTGAAATCGGCGGCTCTTTTCGAATGCCTGAGGTCATGGAGACCAGCGGAGCCATCTTAAAAGAAGTGGGAACGACAAACAAGACTCACCTGAGGGATTATTCTGCTGCGATTGGTGAAAATACAGGCGCCATGATGAGAGTCCACCACAGCAATTACAGAATCCTGGGCTTCACCGAAGAGCCTTCGATAGAGGAACTCGTCGAGCTGGGAAAAAAGCACAATCTGCCGGTCATCGATGACCTGGGCAGCGGCGCTCTTATTGATTTAAAAGAATTTGGAATGGAAACCGAGCCGCTGGTCCAGAGAAGCATCAAAGCCGGAGTGGATGTGGCCTGCTTCAGCGGCGACAAGCTCATCGGAGGACCCCAGTCTGGGGTCATCGTCGGCAAGAAACAAATTATCGAGAAAATAAAGAAAAATCCTCTGGCCAGAGCATTCCGCGTGGGAAAGATAACGATAGCGGCCATGGAAGCGACGCTCAGGCTTTTCCTCAATCCATCACAACTGGTTCATCACCACCCTCTTTACAGGATGCTATCCGCAAGCCCGGAGGAATTGGAAAAGAGAGCTCAGGAGGTGGCAAAAAAACTCAAGGACGAAAAGAGGGATGAAGCTCAGGTCAAGGTTGTCGATGGAGACTCTCAGGTCGGAAGCGGCTCAGCTCCGATAGAAACAGTGCCGACAAAGCTCTTGAGCGTGAAACCTCTCGCCTTGTCTGCCGAAGACCTGGCAAAAAAACTCCGCAGAGGCAACCCTCCCATCTTCGCCAGGGTTCACAAGGAAACAGTTCTGCTGGATTTCCGGACAATTCAGCCCGATGAAGACTCTTTTGTCCAGGAGGCGCTCCTGAGGCATCTTGCAGGGAAGGAGTGACTCTATGATTGATTACGAAAAAAGAAAAAAAATCATGCAGCGCTCCTTAAAGCTGGGCCACTGCATCTGCAACCCAAAACAGCCCTGCCCCTGCGACCTCTTCCAGGAAAAGAATGTCTGCCTCTGTGCAGGCGAGCGCCTCGAAGATGTACCGGAAAAAGTCCAGCTGACGAAATTCGTGGAGAATGCGGGCTGCGCCTCGAAGATCAATCAGAACGACCTCAAAAAAGTTCTGGCAACACTCCCTAGCATAACAGACCCAAGGGTCCTGGTCAGCACCAATACCTGTGATGATGCCGGCGTTTATAAAATCAACAATAAGTTTGCCCTGGTTCAGTCCGTTGATGTCTTTACGCCCTGCGTGGATGACCCTTATACTTTCGGCGAGATTGCCGCGGCGAATTCAGTCAGCGACATCTATGCCATGGGCGGCAAGCCGCTGACAGCTCTATCCATCATCGGCTTCCCCATCGACACTCTGAGTCATAAGGTCATGAGCGAGATAATCCTAGGAGGAATTGATAAGATGAAGGAAGCCGGCGTGGTTGTCCTGGGAGGACACAGCATCAAGGAGAATGAAATCAAATTCGGGTTTGCCGTGACCGGCTTCATCAACCCCTCAAGGATTATCACCAATGACAAGGCCAAGTCAGGTGATGCCCTTATCCTCACCAAGCCGATTGGCACAGGAATCATCAGCTTCGCCCACCAGATTGGAAAAGCCTCTGGCAGAGCTTTGATGGCTGTCTCCCAATCGATGACAGAGCTCAACAGGATTCCCTCAGAAATCATAGCCGAGATGGGGATAAACACCGCCACCGATGTCACCGGCTTCGGGCTGCTGGGGCATCTGGGTGAAATGGTTTTTCAAAGCAGGGTGACCGCAGAGGTCTATGCTGACCGCGTGCCAATCTTCGAGGACGTCCTGGACTGTCTCAAAAAAGGAATAATCTCTGGAGCCATCGAGCGCAACAAAGAGTATGCCTCCAAATTTGTCAGCGTCGCCAAAGATATCGGCGAAGAGATGGAGCTTGTCCTCTATGACCCTCAGACCTCTGGCGGTCTGTTGATATCCGCTGCTGAAGAAAAGGCAGATTCCCTTGTCTCGCGGCTGAAAAAGAAGGGCATCAAGCAGGCAGCCGTGATTGGAAAAGTGATTTCTAAATCCGAGGGAAAAATCCTTCTGAAAAAGAGTCAGAAAAGAAAATAAGATAAGAAACTATGTCAGAACAAGAGCATGTCATCATTGGCACAGCCGGACACATCGACCACGGCAAAACAGCTCTGGTCAAGGCCTTGACCGGAATAGACGCCGACACCCTTGCCGAGGAAAAGAGGCGGGGCATCACCATCGAGCTGGGGTTTGTCTTTATGAAAACCCCAGGTTATGAGAAACAGATTGTCTTTATCGACGTCCCGGGGCATGAAAAGCTGGTCAAGACCATGGTCGCCGGCGCGAGCAACATCGACGCCTCCCTTCTGGTCATCGCCGCCGACGAAGGGATTAACATGCAGACCATAGAGCATTTCGACATCCTCCAGCTCCTGGGAATAAAGAGCGGAATTATCGCCCTGACTAAGTCAGACCTGGTTGATGAGAAGCGCATTGAGGAGCTCAAAACAGAGGTCAGCGAATTCGTCAAGGGAACTTTCCTGGCTGAGGCACCAATCATCCCTGTCTCCTCGGTCACAGGACAAGGGGTGGATGAAATCAAATCCGCGCTGATGATGGTCGGGCAAAAAGTGGAAAGTCGCCGGGATAACGGAATCTTTCGCATGCCGATCGATAGAGTCTTCACCATGCCTGGATTCGGCACAGTCATTGCCGGGACAATTCTTTCAGGAGAGGTGAGCGTTGGCGACAAAATAGAGATATACCCGGACGGAATTACGGCCAAAGTCCGGGGCATCCAAGTTCATAGCATGAGCAAGGAAAAATCATCGATCGGAAAACGCACTGCTCTGAACCTGCAGGACATAAAGAAAGAATTACTGCGGCGCGGCCAGTGTGCGAGCCTGGCCGGCTCCTTAACTCCAAGCTACAGGCTGGATACCCGGCTCAAGCTTCTCCAAAGCTACGGCAAGGAATTGAAACAGAGGTCAAGGGTCAGGCTTCACGTTGGAACCGATGAAGTCATCTGCCGGCTCGTTCTGCTCGACAAGCAGGTCATTCTTCCTGGAGAGACGGGCTTTGTCCAATTTGTCCTGGAAAAGCCGACAGTGGCTCTTCCCAAGGATCACTTTGTCATCCGCACCTTTTCACCGTTGATGACCATCGGCGGCGGCACGATTCTCGACGCCGCACCTGCGAAGCACAAGCGTTTTGACGACCAGGTCATCCAAAGCCTTAAAAGATTCGAAGGAAGCCTGGCTGATAGCGTTGAGCAATCATTCATCAACTCAAATTTCATTCCCCAGAGCCCCAAAGAAGTCTCGCTGAAGATCGGGGAAAGAGAAAACGAAGTCAGGAAAGTCATCGAGAATCTTTTCGAAAAGGGAACGCTGGCAAAAATTGACGCTGAAAAATATCTATATTCAACATCATACAAAAATCTGGTTGAGATATTGCTGACCATGGTTAAGAGCTATCTCTCCACCGACTCTTTTCGTCTCTACATGCCATTCTCCGACCTTCGCTCCCAGGCTATGAGGCTAACCGACGAACAAACCTTTAAGGCTGTCATCGATGAGCTCTTAAATAAAAAGATTATCTTTAAAAAAGACTCTCAGCTCGGGCTTGCCGGCCATGAGGTCAGCTTAAAACCTCGAGAGCAGGAATTGCTCGCCCGCATTGAGCAGGCCTTCCAAAAGGCAAGGTTCGCCGCTCCACTGGAAGAGGATGTCCAAAAAAGGCTTGGTTTGCGGGCGGATGTCTTCCAAAAAATGATGAAGAGCTTGATCTACCAGGAAAAATTAGTCCGGCTCAACAAGAAAGTGACCTATCATACTGAAACTCTGATGGCCGCCAAGGAGATGGTCTTAAACCATATAAGAAAAAACCAGAGCATCACCATCGCCGAGCTGCGAGACAAGCTTCATTTATCGCGCAAATACGCCCAGGCCATCCTGGAATATTTTGACCGCGCAGGCCTGACCATTAGAAAAGAAGATAAACATGTTATAAAATAGATAAGACGCGGGAGGGTATAGGTCCCGGTGGGCCTTCTGGACTTCAAATCCAGCACAGGGCCTTGAAAAAGTCCTGGATGGGTTCAACTCCCATACCTTCCCGCCAGTGCTTTAATACAAACGTATTAATTGCTTTTACAATGTCATTGCAAGCCCGAAGGGGGCGGCAATCTTTTTTCATAGATAAATAAAAATATTGGAGGTACTGAAGATGAGCGACGACAAGGAAATGTGGAAAAAGTTGGGCCTTGATGTTGGATTGCATCAAGAAATTCTTGAATCCATCGAAAGAAATTTTAAAGAGCAAGTCCTCTCCCAGAAGAATCGTCCGGCCAAAATGTCCTACTTCGATGAGGTGATCAAGAATGCCCACGGCGCTAGAGTTAAAGAGATTATTGATGGCAAGAGCAGGGGGTCAAAATTCATCGGCACTTTTTGTATCTATGTTCCTGACGAAATCGTTCTTGCCCTGGATGCCATCCCGGTTGCCCTCTGCGGCGGAACATCGCTTTCGATTCCCTATGCGGAGAAAATATTTCCGCGCAACATATGCCCTCTGGTAAAATCCACCCTGGGGCTTGCCTTCTCCAAGACATGCCCCTACGCGCCGATAAAAGACATGGCTGTAGGGGAGACAACCTGCGATGCCAAGAAGAAGACCTGGGATGTCCTCTCTAAAAAAGTCAGGTTTCATATCATGGAGGTTCCTCAAAAGAAGGAAGCCAAAGACAAAGAGCTCTGGTACGAGGAAGTGCTCAACTTTAAAGGCCGCTTGGAGGAATTGACGGGAAAAAAACTGGAGAGCGAAAAGCTATCAAAGTCAATTCAATTGATAAACAGAAAACGAAAAGCCATTGCCAATCTTCACTCCTTCAGGAAAGGAAGCGCCCTTCCCATAAGCGGCATGGACTCTCTAGTTGTCATGCAGGGTGCCCTTAACGATGAACCGCAGCGGTTCACTCAAAAACTGGAGCAGTTGAACGAAGAGCTGGAAAGAAGAATAGAAGAAGGAATCAGCGTCGCTGGAAAAAAGGCGAAGCGTGTCATGATTTCTGGCTGTCCCTCGGTTATGGGCAACTGGAAAATCCACCACTTGATTGAGTCAGCCGGAGCTTCAATTGTCTGCGACGAGACCTGCACCGGCACACGCTACTTTGAAAATCTTGTCGCCGAAGAAGATGGAAATCTCGAACGGCAGCTCAAAGCCATCTCCGACCGCTACCTGAAAGTCGCCTGTTCCTGTTTTTCTCCTAACGAAGAACGGATGGCCAATGTTGTGCGCCTGGCAAAAGAATACAAGGTTGATGGGGTTGTCCAGTATATTCTTCAGTACTGTCACACTTATAATGTTGAAGCCATCAACATCGCTTCGGCCCTTAACAACGAGGGCATTCCCAGCATCAAAATCGAAACCGATTATTCAGAGGAGGATGTGGGGCAGCTCAAAACCCGGTTGGAAGCATTTCTGGAAGGGATAGAATCAAAGAAGAATGCGTGAAGATAAGCCTGTCCTGGGCATCGACCTTGGCTCGAGGACAACCAAGATAGTCAAGCTTAAAGAGGGAAAGGTTGAGTCGTTTGAAATCTTTGACACGAATCACAATGCTTTTTATAGGGTCCAGAATATTATCAGAGACTCGAAATACTCAAAGATAGTGGCCACAGGCTACGGACGCCACTTGATGAAGGCTCATCTTTCCACTAGAGTCGTCACCGAGATCAAGGCCTGCGCCCGTGGGGCAAAGTTTTTGAATGCGGATTGCAGCTTGGTTATCGACATCGGCGGCCAGGATTCCAAGGTCATCGAAATCAATCCTGAGGGGAGCTTCGGTCAATTTGAGATGAACGACCGCTGCGCGGCAGGCACAGGGAGATTCCTGGAAGTCATGGCCCAGGTTTTGGGCTATGGGATTGAAGATTTCTGGAAAGAAGCGCTGGCCGCGAAATCTCCCATAGCGGTGAGCAGCATGTGCACGGTCTTTGCCGAATCCGAGGTCATCTCCTTGATAACCTCAGGAGAAGACCGAAGGAGAGTTGCTCTTGGACTTCATCTTTCCATCATCGACCGTCTCTATCCCATGATATCAAGGTTCGAATACGAAAGGGGTGTCATGTTTGTCGGAGGCGTGGCAAAGAATCGATGCCTGGTCGAATTGCTGAAGAAGAAATTAAAGTGCGATATCTCGGTCCCGGAAAATCCTCAGCTTGTCTCGGCTCTCGGCTCAGCCCTGATTGCCAGCGAAGAAAGGAAGTAAAATGCATCGCTTCCGCTCAGCAAGCAAGCCGGGGCGGAATATTCATAATCCTCAATCCAAAGTTATTGTGAAGCTCGGCTGAAGTCCATCGCCATTCCGTCCGTCCAGAGGATTTCTTAATTTGATTGCCTGTTTCCAGCCGCAATTTTTCTTGACACGTCTTATCGTCCGACATATATTTTTTGACGTTCAGCTGCAAGTAACCTTCTTGTATTTGCCTTTTGCTTCTGAACAAAGGAGGAACTTAGATGTCGAGAAAAATTCATACGGCGGCTATCTTCGCGCTCTTACTTGCTCTTGTCTTTGTCGTCAGTGGATTCGCTCAGGAGCCTGCGACAGAAAAGAGCAAACAAAGCCCTGAAGCAGAGGTCATACAATTGCCGGCTCCCCAGCACGACAGCCGGACATCTGTTGAAAAGGCTATCAGCCTGAGAAGATCGGTTAGAGAGTACGCAGACGTCCCTCTCCCGATCTCAGAAATTTCCCAGATTCTCTGGGCTGCCCAAGGATTTACACAGGAGAGGAAAGAGCCCCCGCGCATGTGGAATCCGAAATACGAATGGCAGGGCGGATTGCGCACAGCTCCATCAGCAGGCGCTCTCTATCCAATGGAAATTTATTTATTGGCCGGAAATGTCGAGGGATTAGCCAAGGGATTCTATAAATTTATCCCCAAGAATCATTCTCTCAAGAAAATGATGAGCGTTGATAAGAGAACAGATTTATGCAACGCTGCGCTCAAGCAGGCTTCTATTGAAAAGGCGGCAGCCGTAATTGTCATGGCAGCGGTCTATGAGAGGACTTCTTTTAAATATGGCGAAAGGGCAGAAAGATACGTTCATATCGAAGTCGGAAGCATAGCGGAAAACGTCTATTTGCAGGGGATGACGTTAGGGATAGGGACGGTGATTATCGGCGCTTTCATCGACAAGGAAGTAAAAAGCGTTCTCCAATTGCCCGAGGACGAAAACCCCTTGGCCATCATGCCCTTGGGTAAAATACCAAAAAAAGCAGAACAAAAATAAAGCGATAAATAATTAAGGGACATATTCAGAATTCAAATCCCAGTCCTATTCCTCCCTGAAACCCGCCTAAATTGGCTTCGGCATCCACAGGCTTGACCTTGCAGTAGCTGTAGCTTGCTTGAAAATCAATGACGATGACTCCAGCCTTGAAGAGAAGGCCTATCTGCCCAATGTAGCCAATGTCCCCCTTGGAAACAGTGCCCATCCGGTTTTCCTCTTTGTATTGAAAATAGCCAAGGCCAACTCCCAAATAAGGAACAACGCCAGACTGCGATAATCGCAATTTTATGCCGCCATAAACAGGCGAAATTTGGATCTTTGTCTCTTCCTCAGTGAAAGTCAGTTTCCCTTTCTTATTGAAATAATGCCCTCCTGCCCAGAGGCCAACTCCCTTCCCCAGAGTTATGCCTATTTCTCCTCCGTAGCTTATCCACTCTTCGAATTTTCCACCGCTGTAAACTTCCTTAAAATTCTTATCCGAGGGCTGGAAATAAATTCCCTTGGCTTCTACTAAAAATTTCCCATAGGCAAAGCTCGAAGAGATGACGACAGCCAAACAAAATATTAAGATTCTTTTCATCGCTTCCTCCTCAATCAATCACGACATAGGCAAAAGCGCCTTCTCTGTTTTCATTGTTGACTGCACAGACAGCATACTCGTATTGCTTATCCTTCTCCACGCCTATATCCCAATACTTAAGAGTATCAGCGCTGACTTCAGCCAACAGAGTTCTGATTGCTCCTTCTACTCTATAAATTCTGTACTTAACGATATCGACATTGTTCGGATTGACCAGCCAGGTTAGAGAATTAATGTATTCACGTAGCAAGAGAGAGCGATTCTCGACCTTTTCTCCTTTAAAATTCAAGGGAGCATAAATGTTCCTGAGGGCTGAGTAGTCCTGGTTCAGCTGGTCAGAGGTCAGGCTCGAATATGTTCGGCTTGGAGGCGTGAAAGTATAGTGCTGTTTGCTTGGCGTCACTGTCCCTGACCAGTTGGACTCCACGATGACGCTGTAGTAACCTGAAGCATCTGTTGCCGGATTTCCAGGCAAGCCGTTCATCACCACTCCGCTCAACCCTGTAGCCGTAGCCGTCTTACCTATAAAGGAGCCATATTTGGCCGTAATCCTTGATTTTGTTGAGTTTCTGCTGGACAGCCTTCTCAGTAGCTCACTCCTGGACACTCTGTTTGGCCCTGCGCTCAAGTTCTTGCTTCCAGAAATTGAAGGAACGCTGACAGTGCCGGAGACAGTGTAGGTCTGTGTCGTCACTGAGAGATTCATCATGCTTCCTGAGTTTCCAATGTTGATAAAATGTATTTCCGTCGATTTTGTATGTCCCTGGGTGTTTCTGTAGATCACGTGTTCAACCCCACCACTGTAGGTAAGGGTTAGATAAGCGCCTGGCGGCTGGTCATCAGGATAGGTTGGCTCCAATCGGGTGTATCCGTAGTCGGCGGAGAAGACCATGTTGTCAAAATAAGTTGTATAAGAACTTAAAGTGGTAATCGAAGGGTCCAGGACTGGAACTACAGCTTCCACTCCATAAAAAGGATAACTGGGCTGACAGACTGCAGGCGGATAATTCTCATCAATATGAGAAATAAGCAATCCACTCCACCTGCCGCTATAATTTTCATAGTCTGAATCAGAGCCGTTAAACCGATTCTCCACCAGGAAATATTCTTTTGGAGACTCAATATTAACCTTGTAAAGCCTTGGCTTTGAAACCGACGCCAGGCCTAGAGCATCGACATCAATGGCTTCGCTGGCAGTTATCTCGGTGGGTGTTACCCATTCATAGACCTTCCATTTGATATAGCCGCAAAAATGAGTTCTACGGTTTGACCAGCCCATCATGCAGTAATAGCCTAAGGGCGTGTTGAACGAGCTGTAATCGTATAGGTCCGGGCAGCCCGTCATGTGTCCATACTCATGACAGAAAACTGAGATATCCGTATTCTCCGTGCCGTCGCTATTTCTCTCATTGACAACGTTATAATATCTGACTACCACTCCATACTTGTTAAGGCTGGATGAGCTCATCTGAGGCCAGTAAAATGTCCCCCATGTCTGACGAGTCCCTGCCCAGATCAGAATCACGTCTAAATCCCAGTTGTTGGCGTAAAGAGTGAAGTCAAAAGAAGGGTCAAAGAGCCTTATCGAATCCATGGCATCCTCGATGACCTTTTGCCAGGAGCCATTCTGCTTGTACCAGGATGCTGTCTGAGGAAGAGTCACCCAATTGGGGTAGGTGTAGCCCACAGGCCAGAACTGATTGTAGGAGTTCGCTCTGTAATAATTGGACATGCTGATATCTCCGGCCACAGTGCTGAAAATTCGGTTGTTGAAGCCAGTTGGAGAATAGGTGCCTGAATACCATTGAGTCGGAGGCGTAGCCTCAGCCAGAAATTGAACCAGGACGACAAATGCCTTTTTTGTTCCGGTCAGCGCCTGCGTTTTAACTTTTTTATCGAGCTGATACAGGAAGGAGCTCAGCTCGTGAAGCAGCCGCGGGCTTTTCTTTCGAATTTCAGCAATTCTATAGGAGCGGTCGCTGAGATGCTTGGGGAAACGAATCCTTTCCAGGTAAGAAGGGCTGACGACCCCGACGATCATTCCGGACGGGACCAATCTCTTATTCCTTATGAATGCATATTCAATCCTTCCAGTCTGCTCGTTGAGAATGATTGTGTATCCTTCTTCAGTCTCAAGCCTGCGGTGAAACTCATCGCCATAGATATACCCCACGACCTCTATTCCATTGGGCTGAGTCAATGCTATTTTCTCGCCATAAACTGGATTTCCATACTGGGGAGGCGGAAGGGAAAAGAATAATAACAAAAAGTTAAAAAGAGCTAAAACGCTAAAAATTCTTTTTCTAACTTTACAGAGTGAAGCAAAGTTCATGCCTGACCTCCTTGACAGACATTTCATTCTCTCAATTTAGTTATAGCTATCATGGACAATGAAGATTGTCCAGTGAATCTGTCTTCTTTCCAATAGTTTTCTTCGAGCACAATCTCCATTTCCTTTTAAAATTGCTCCTTTGTCCTCCCTGACCTTTGACTAAACAAATAAAGCTATATTTTTTATTCAGAGTTTTGGAGCTAGGTCATACCAAAAGATGATGAAGATGCATCAATCTAAAAATAAAAATTCTAGATCGTTCCTTGAATTTCTTAATAATCCAGAATATAATGCTGGCAATTATAATATTGGCTTTCTTGATATCTTCAATTTACAAAAAGAGATAGCATAAAGTCAGAACCCGATATAAAGGATAAAAGAATTGACTTCTTGGCTAAAGGGGAAAGCGATGAAAAAAACAGTAATTTCACTTCTTGTTTTCATCTGTATTTTTTTATTAGTCCAGGAACTCAGATGCAGCTACCTCATTGAGTGGGAAGCAGTCGGGCCTGCTGGAAGGAATGTCATAGGGATGGCTCTCAATCCCCTAAACCATCAGGAAAAGTATGCACTGATTGGAGATTCCTCAGCATCTCTTTACAAGACAGACAGCTCAGGACAATCCTGGATTAAGATATCCTCCTTTGATGGATTCTGCTACGACCTTTCTCTTAACCCTCTAGATCCAAAAATCATCTATGTGCTGGGCAGGTCCGCCGTATTCAAATCCGTGGATGGAGGCTCGAGCTGGAAGGAATGCCGCCTTGGAGACTCTTCCTTTGGCAATCGCGGACGAATTGCCGTCAATCCCAACAACCCAAGCATCATCTATGCCTCCGGAACTCATTATTATAGCAGCGGAAGAAGCTGTATGGCGGTGTTCAAATCGAGCGACAGCGGTGAGAATTGGACGCTAAAGACATTTAACTCTGATTCAAAATCGAAGAGAGGATACATGAGCTGTCTTGCCATCAACCCGTCAGATTCCAATGTTGTTTACTGTGGCGGGTATTTCCATGATGATGACAGCACTTACTATTACAAAATCTACAAGAGCTCTGATGGAGGTGATAACTGGGCAGATATAGCCGGCTCGATTAGCGGATATCCCAAAGCGATAGTCATTAATCAAACAACTCCATCAAAGATCTACGTCGGAACAAGTCAGGGCATTTTCAGAAGCTCGAACGGAGGATCCACCTGGCAGAAAAACAATGGTGAGGCCCATTCCTTTGCTCTTGCCATTGATGATCAAAATTCCAACGTCCTTTATGCCGGCTGCCTTAATTGCTGCTACAAGAGCGTCGACGGCGGTGAGAACTGGACAGCTTATTCTGGAATTATATGCGGCTCGTGCAATAGGCTTCTCACCTCTTCAAATCAAGTATTTTATGGCTCTAACGCTGGAGTCTATAAAAGTGACGATGGAGGAATCTCCTGGCAGGCTTATAACGTGGGCTTAGGAGCCGAACCTGTACAATCGTTTGCCGTTGCCTCCTCATCTCCGAATATCATCTATTCTGTTTTGTTTGGTAGCGGCCTTTACAGGAGTCTTGATTTCGGCATAACATGGGCAAAAATTCAAGACAACAATGGCTTTTGCAATAGTGTAACCAAGGTAATAGTGAACCCATATAATGCGAACGATGTATTCATCTATCCCGGACCTGCTGGCTGAAGCGAGCCTCCTCCGATCTACAGGTCTGTAGATAACGCAAAAAATTGGGTATTTGTTTATTACGGATATCTTGGCGATTTAATTGTTAATAAAAACAACACAGATCACATCTTTATATTCGGAAGAGAAAGTGCGGCAAGTAATGTAATGGCCCTTATTAAATCTATTGATGGAGGGAAAAGCTGGTCTATTTATAAAATCACAACTTCATATGGGTGTGCAAATGCTGGGGCCATAGACCAAAATAATGATAATACCATCTATGCCGGAGGGTATACTGGTACGGTAAGCGTAGGTGCTCTGTTCAAAACTATTGATGGCGGTACGAGTTGGATAGATATGAGTACCAATATTTCCGGCACTGTCCATTCAATCGCAATTGACCCAAATTTATCCAGCAGGCTCTATATAGGAACAGATAACGGAATATTTAAGAGCGAGGATGCTGGCTTGACCTGGATGCAGGTTGCCTATTTTCCTGTCAAAGGCATCGAGATCAATCCCGATTCAACAAATGAAATATTTGCTGCCGGCGCCCAGGGTGTATTTTTTAGTGAAGATGGTGGTCTGACTTGGGAAGCATTCCAGAGCGATCTATTTATAGATAATTTGCAAAGTTTTTGTTTGGATGCGGTGAATAAAACTCTTTACACAGGAGTCTCCTACGGCAGCATCTACAGGACTAGATTGCTCGAGGATTATATGCTCGCCATAAACGCGAATACAGGAGGGACAACAGACCCGGCTCCAAAGGGCTACATGACTGAGCTTGGCACAGATGTCACTTTAAAAGCCATACCCGATACTGATTTTGGATTCAGCCATTGGTCAGGAGATATTCCCCAAGGCCATGAAAAGGATAATCCACTCTCTATCACTGTAAATTCCGATAAATACATAACAGCTAATTTTACTCAGCTAAGATGTACGCTGACTATAGAGTCAGGGAATGGAGGAACAACGGATCCCGCACCAGGGAAATACAAGTATGACACAGGAACTCAAGTTACCATAAGAGCCACTGCGAACAGCGGCTATAAGTTCAAGGGCTGGAGTGGCGACGTTTCAGGGACAACGAACCCGATAAAGATAGCTATGGACGTGAATAAAACAATAAAAGCCAATTTTACTTCCACAGAAGAACCGGGAAAAAAGGCTGCTTGCTTCATCGCCACTGCGGCCTATAGCTCACCGCTCCATCCCTCGGTGAGAATTCTTCGGAATTTCAGGGACCAATACCTTATGCCTAACAAAATTGGAAGAGCGCTCGTTGACTTTTATTATAAACATTCACCCACAGCAGCGGATCTTATTGCCAAGCACAGAGTATTGAAAGCTGCTGCTCAAGTCATGCTCCTTCCTCTGGTTGCTTTCAGCTGCTCCATGCTTTGGTTTGGCCCTGCGATCACAGTCATTATTCTTGGCTTGAACTTGGCATTTGCTATTTTGTTTATCCCGCTCTACCGAAAACGGATGAGAAAATCTTTAATAAAAACAGATCAAAGAGATAATTAAAAAATTAGGTTCAATGAATAGACTTGACTCTGAATTTTAGAATGAGCTGATTGCTGATCTGCTCAAAAATTCTCTTCTATCTTTTAAAAATCATCAGGCTGGGGGCGAAAACCCCTCTCCCGCTTCTTCTCGGAATGTTTTCTCTTATCCTCCAGCATCTTAAGCTTCGCCCTCTTTGAGCGCTTTCTTTTCTGGCGGCGGATCTTCTCAATCCTCTGCTGCTCTTCGCTCTCCTTGCCTCGAATCATCGCTTCAATCTTATCCGCAAGAATGCGTCTGGCAATAAAGCGGTTGACGGCCTGGAAGCGCTCCTGCTGGCACTTGACCTCGACCTGAGTCGGAAGGTGCTTTAAATAGACACAGGTCGAGGCTTTGTTGACCTTCTGGCCGCCTTTGCCGCTGGAGCGGACAAATTTTTCGACGATATCCTTCTCCAAAATGCCCAGACTCTCCATCTTCCTACGCAGGGCCTCTTCCTTTTCCTTGCTCACACCAAAGCTAATCATGGGATAAACTACTTTTCGTTCATAAAGAATTGCAAATTAGCCGTTCGCTTATTAGCCAATTTCAATACCATAAGTATAATATTTTTTCTCTATTGAAAAAAGGCTAAAGTAAGCATCCGTAAATCCTCGGTATGTAGAGGATCAGGCTGGGTGTTGAGTAGACCGTATGGAAGGCGAAGCCTTTTTTGCCTCGTCTTTCACAATTGAGTATAATGCTTTTTCGTCAATGATATTAAAGGGTAAAAATAAAAAAAAGGGCAGTCCCCTTTTTCATCTTTTCTTATTAGAAGGAAAAACATGAAACAGAGAAGGATTGACTTAATTTCTCACTTTGTTTTTATGGCTTTGATTTTTACTTTTTTTCTTATACTCCGGCCGCCTCTCTCCAGCGCAGAACAAAATCCACAGGCTGCAACAGGGCAAGGCCTGCTGACTGTTGCCGAAAGCTCAAATTTCACCTCGACCTCAAGGTATGCTGATGTCATGAACTTTATCGAAGAGCTTCAGAAGCAAAGTCCTCTGATCAGAGTGGAAACGCTCTGCATCAGCGCCGAAGGACGAACCGTTCCCCTGCTCGTTATCGGCAAGCCTCTGCCCTCCTCTCCCTTCGAGCTCGGCCGTGATGGAAGGGCAGCCGTCTATATCCAGGCCAACATCCATGCCGGAGAAGTCGAAGGCAAGGAAGCCTCTCTCATGCTTGCCCGTGATATCATCCTCAAAGACAAGCCTCCCTATCTTGACAAGCTGGTGATTCTCATCGCTCCAATCTTCAATGCCGACGGCAACGAAAAAATTAGTCCCACGAGCAGGCGCGGCCAGGTAGGCCCGGAAAATGGTGTCGGAGTCCGCTTCAACGGCCAGAACTTAGACCTCAACCGCGACAGCATGAAGCTGGAAAGCCCGGAGCTTCAGGGCCTGCTGCACAATGTCCTCCTCCGCTGGGACCCAATCCTCCTTGTCGACTGCCATACCACCAACGGCTCATACCATGACCATCCAGTCACCTACTCCTGGCCTCTTAATCCTAACGGCGATTCCTCGATCATCATCTACATGAGGGACAAAATGCTTCCTGCCATAAACAAGAATCTCGAGGAAAAATATAAAACACTCTCTATCCCCTACGGAAACTTTTCTGATTCCAGGGAACCGGAAAAGGGCTGGGAAACTTTTGAGCACAATCCCCGCTACGTGAGCAACTACATCGGCCTGAGAAACAGGCTCTCCATCCTTGACGAAAATTACTCCTACGCTGATTTCAAAACCAGAGTCTATGGCTGCTATAATTTCCTGCTGGCCATCCTCGATTACTGCTACAGCCACAGGGAGGAAATCCACCAGCTCCTCCGTCAGGCAGAGCAGAGGACAGTGCTCAGGGGACTCAACCCGTCTGCGGATGATTCTTTCTCAGTCGAATTCGAAGTCAAGCCGCTCAAGGAAAGAATAAACGTCCGCGGATATGAGATGGAGGTTACACCAAGGGAAGGAACCTGGCCTCTGGTCAAGAAAACAGATAGAAAGAAAGTCTACACCGTTCCCTATTTTGCTGATTTTGTCCCGAAAAGAAGCGTTCCCTTCCCCTATGCTTATCTCCTTCCTCTTCAAGACCCGGTCATCACAGAAAAGCTCCTCCAGCACGGCATCTTGGTGGAGAGGTTGACAAAGCCTGTGACTCTGGAAGTTCAATCATTCCGTCTCAAGGAGATCACAGCCGAGCCGAGGCTCTATCAAGGACATCGCATGAACTCAGTCAAAGGCGAATATTTCATCGAGCAGAAAGAATTCGAAAAAGGGACTCTTTTTATCCCCACAGCCCAGCCCCTTGCCGGCCTGGCTGCCTATCTGCTCGAACCTGAGAGCGATGATGGACTGCTCGTCTGGAATTTCTTCGACCGCTATCTTGTCCCCCAGTGGAGCCGGGAGCCGCAGACTTATCCTGTCCGGAAGCTCTTAAAGCCGGTGAACCTTGCCAGGGAGAGCGTGAGATAATTTCAAATCATTAATAAAGGCTATTCACAATCCTGCGGCCCTTTCATCCCGCCTTTCATGCCGTTTTGACAATCCCTCTTGTTATGATTCACAGTCTTTCAAGATGCTATAAAGGAAATGGGAGTCAGAAGAGAGGAAAATGGATTTATGCAAGTCTTCCGAATGCTAAAGCTCTTATTATGGACTCGTTTCAAATGCGCCAAGCATGTAATTCGGCTGAAAATAAAATTCCGGTAGCGGCGTCCTTCAGCTTAAGCTATTCGCTTTTTCCGATGCCGACGCGCAGACCGACTGACCACTCAGCTGTGGGCGCCGGCTGGTAGGAGTTTCCGTCCGGGTCGGGCTCGGTGAAGCCGTAGTATTCAACACCAAAGATATTACGGCCAGAGAGCATTATCTCCAAGGGAGTCTTGCCCATCTCGAAACGATAAGCGAGCCGGAGATGAACCAGAGCGTAAGAATCAGTACGGCCATAGCCGTTGGAGAGAATCCTGTTCGTAGCGTCGATATACCAAGAACTGACGTACTCCAGGGCCGCGCCGGCCGTCAAAGCAGGTGCTATCCTGAACTCGCCGTCAAGGCAAAGCTGATGTTGGGGGGAGTTCGGCAGCCAGGTATTGTTGTAGGTGACTCCTGCCTCGAGGGTTTGGACAGAATCGTACTTGAAATGAGAGTAGGTGTAAGCCAGCCTTAAGGCTAGGGATTTGATGGGATACCAGGAGAGAAATGTCTCCAGGCCGTAGCGGGTGGTCGAGCCGACATTGCCGTAGAAGGTTTCGAGCGGCCGCGAGGCCATCCGGTACCGGCCGAAATCATTGCTCGTCTCGAGATAGAAAAGAGCGAGGTCATAGATAAACGAATTGCTGATCGAGCCGCGCGCTCCAACCTCCTCGCCGTTCGACTTGGCCGGGACGAGATAAGTGTTGAACCCGCCATAGGCATAGGGGTTGTTCACCAGCTCTTCGGTCCCAGGCGGAAGGAATCCTGTTCCCCAGCTGGCATAAAGGCTGAAGTCCGGCTGCGGATTCCATGTCACACCAAGACGGCCCGTCGCCTTCTTGTAGGCGACGTCGCTCGAGAGGTCGACCCCGCCGGCTTTGAGATGGTCATCCAGCTTATTTGTCACCCGGTCATAGCGGAGGCTCAGCGAGACGCCCCACCGCGGGCCGAGTTCAACGCGGTCCAAGACGAACAGGCCTGCCCCGCTCTGGGACATAGTCTGGTCGGATTGAAAGTCCGAGCCTTCCACCGCGTTGCCGAGGTTGGGATGCTTGTATTCATCGATCGTTTGCCAGCTGAAATCCGCGCCGACGCTCATGTGATTCTTGAGCCAGCCCTTGACCGCATGATGATTGACCTGGAGCGAGAAACCAGGAGTGCCGTAATCGCGGTGGATCAGCGAGGATGGAACGGATTCCGTGTACTTGGTGTGGCGGTAATAGGCGTTCAGGGCCGCGTCCATGTTCGCGCCTAGGTCGATCGAACCCGTCAGGCCGCTCGTGAACCGGGCTGTCCTTTGGTATTCATTTCCTGGTATACGATTGACGCCGAACCTCTCCTGGTACCAACTGGGCGTATTCCGGTATTCGTCGAGTGAATAGGCGTCTGGATTGGCCAGTTTCCGATATTCGCTCGGGTTGGCGCTGAACCAGTCGAGGTTAAGCCCTTCGGCGTTTTCATTAAAAAAATCCATCCAGCCGAGTATGGCCGTCAGCTTAAGGGAAGGCGCCGGATTGAAATGGAACTTGCCGTATAGATTGTCGGCCCAGAATTTTGTATGGTCGCGATAGCCGTCCCCGGACAGATAAGACCCGGAAATTCTGTAATTCATCGGGCCTGTCGTCCCGCCTGCCTCGGCCTGGCCCTTGTAGAAGCCATAGGAGCCGGCCGTAAGAAACCCGCTGGCAGCGACCGCTTCAGGACCGCCGTCACGGGTTAGGACGTTAAGGATGCCGCCGGACGAGCCGCTGCCGTAGAAAGCTGCGGCCGGTCCGCGCAGGACTTCGATGCGCTTGACCGTCGCCCAGTCAATATCGAAGAAATCGGAGACGAAGCCCGAGGGGTCGTTGAGCGGAACGCCATCCACGAGCGTCTTAACGCCGCGCGTGCCGCGCTCGGTCAGGATTCCCTGGCCTCGAATCGAAAGATGGACCCGCTCGCCGTCAGCCTGATTATCCACTTTGATTCCAGGAGTGAGTTTGAAGGCCTCATCGGCAGCCACAGTCCTCCACATCCCGCTGAGAATCTCTGTTTCCACCACTGTGGTTGCGGCCGGGTTCTCCTTGAGAGGAATATCCATGCGCGGGGCTGTGACCAGGACTTCGAAGTGTCCGCCATACTGGCTTGTATCCGCATAGCCGGTGTTGTTCTCCTCGTTGGATTCAGCTATCTCTTTATCGGCATCCAGCTCTGCCTTGAAGAAATGAGTTCCGCTCTTTTCAAAGTCAAAGGTTTTTGTGAATTGTTTTTCTTCGTTGACAGCCAGAGGTCCAAAGCTCGAATCCTGAAGCTTAGACCACGGGTCGCTGGGACTGGTGCGGTAAAAAAGGGAAATGATAAAATTTTTAGCCGCGGCTGCATTTCCGCTGTTCCTGATAGAAAGGAAAATCTCCAGGCGCAGGGGAACTTCCTCAGTCCCGACCTTTGTCACCTTGAATTGGCTAATCTTCAGGTCTGGCTTCCCTTCCTGCAAGGCGAAGCATAAGAGTGGAATGAGGGATGAAATTAATAGCGTTGAGGCAAATAAAACGAGCGTCTTTCTCATGATTCCTCCGATGATTAAAGATATATAATTATGTATTCATAATTTTATATATTCTTCACTTTAAATCAAATATAAAACAAACTTAATTGAAATTCTTATCCACCTGAAGTATTTAGCTCAGCCAGTCGATAGTGCCGAAGCCGAGGAAAGAGAGACTCTTAAGTCAGCTATAAAAATTTAAAATTATTGCTTGACAAAGCATATAGTTTTGGTATTATTTCCAAACTATATTAATTTCATCGATAAAATATTTATCTTTGATAGAAATGGTAAGATTCAAAAAAAGACTTCATGGAGATAAAAATCAGCGCTTTTATCGATTTCTCCAGAGAATTTTGAAGCTGATTTGTCTCCATAGGCACACCAAAGTTTTGATAGGAGGTGAGATTATTAAATTAGGGGATAAAATTTAAAATTAGTATGAGAAGAAAATCTAAAAAAGGAGGTCTTTATGAAAAAATCTTTTCCAAAGTTAGTAATTGTTGGATTGTTTGCTTCGCTGATTGTTTCAGGCTTGCTTATTCCCTGGAAAGGAAACGAGGGGAATGCCTTTGCTGCGGCACAGATAAGACAGGTTCCGCTTCCCGGAAAGAACATCCCTAAATACGTGGATCCTCTCCCCACGTTTGTTGGAAAAAGGGTTACAGGGACCGCCCTTACTGTATCAATGGAGGAATTCCAGCAGTTTGTCATGCCCCAGGCTATGTATGCTTTGGATCCGCTAAATCCACCTGCTCCAGGTGTCGATCCTTTAAAAGGGACATATGTGTGGGGCTATAAAGTATATGGCTCTGGCCCCTTATATCCTGCCTTCACCATCGAAGCCCAGAAGGGCATCGCGAACACGGTGATATATATCAACAACCTGGTGAATCCTGTCCTTCAACAGTATCTCACTGTAGACCAAACCTTACACTGGGCAGATCCATGGATGCAACATGGTCTAATGACTCCTTATGCAGGCCCTGTCCCAGCCGCTGTGCACTTGCACGGTGGCGAGGTTCCCTCAGAGTCAGATGGCCACCCAGACGCCTGGTTCACACCTGGTCTGGGGATAACAGGGCCAGCCTGGAATTTGGGTGCAGACAATATTTGTTACTATCCTAACACCCAAGAAGCTGCTACTCTCTGGTTCCACGACCACGCCCTGGGCATTACCCGTTTGAATGTCTACGCCGGCCTTGCAGGTTTCTACTTACTGCGAGATCCTTTGTCATTAGACACCGGTATTCCAGCCCTGGGCGGGCTTCCGGCCGGAAATTACGAGATTGAGGTTGCCATTCAGGATCGCATGTTCGATACCAACGGTCAGTGGTATTTCCCTGATTTAGGCATCAACCCCACAGTTCATCCTTTCTGGATCCCAGAGTTCGTGGGTGATGCCATCGTGGTTAACGGCAAGACCTGGCCCTACCTTGAGGTCGAGCCTCGGCGCTACCGCTTCAGGCTACTGAACGGCTCAAACGCTCGCTTCTACAACCTCAGTTTTGAAAACAAGCTGCCATTCTGGCAGATTGGGACTGACGGCGGCCTCTTGGACACACCGGTTAGGGTCAATCAGCTGCTCCTTGCGCCGGGTGAGCGAGCCGATGTCATTGTCGACTTCACAGGCTTAGCACCTGGAAATAGATTCCTGATGACTAATGATGCCAGAGCTCCCTTCCCCAAAGGCGCTCCAGCTGACCCGCAGACCGTTGGCCAGATCATGCAGTTCCGGGTAATTTCGCTTACGGGCACCGACACAAGCTTTAATCCCGCAACCGCTGCCGCAGGAAGCCTGAGACCTGGAAATTTGATTGAGAAATTGCCCGGAGTTGCGCCGATCGTTACAAAACGGCAACTTACCCTCAACGAAGTCATGGGAGCGGGCGGTCCGCTGGAAATTCTGCTCAACAACACAAAATGGGATGGCATGATGTCACCAAACGCTGGAGGAATTACCGAGGAACCTCTAGCCGGCTCGACTGAAATGTGGGAGATTATCAACCTTACTGCCGACACTCATCCTATTCACCTGCATTTGGTGCAGTTTCAGATACTGAACCGCCAGCCATTCCAGACCAACAAATACATCAAGGCCTACAATGCGCTGTTTCCAGGTGGCCTAAATCCTGCTGACGGTCTCACCTATGCTCCTGGAGTCTATATGCCGGGCTATGGTCCTCCTCAGGCCTACACAACAATAAACCTTGATGGTGCTGTTGGCGGGAACCCTGCTGTTACACCTTACCTCCAGCAGAATCCTGTTCTGCCTGACCCCAACGAGAGGGGATGGAAGGACACCATCCGCGTGAACCCAGGCGAAGTTACTCGAATCATCGTACGGTTTGCGCCACAAGATTTTGTAAAGAATCCAAGAACTAGTCCCTTCTTTTCCTTCGACCCAACACTCGGCCCTGGCTATGTCTGGCACTGCCACATTATCGACCATGAGGATAACGAGATGATGCGGCCGTACAAATTGAGAAAATAAAGATTTTATTTGCTGTAGTGGTGCGCAGACTGAATTTGTGTTTTTGAACTTTAGAAAAGAAAGTGAATGTTGAAAGAGATCATTCAGCCTTGGACAAAGTGGTATAGCTAAAGAACGAGATTCATCTTTATAGCTAATTGCCAAGTAGAAGTGAGGAATATAAAGACAATCGATGATAAAATGTGACGTGAGCGCTAGCACGCGTTACTCCGACCGGTCATCAAGGAAGTGGTGGTGAAATACCTGGATTGCGGCAATCCGCGCCGCGGATTTGCCCGCATCTGCTGTCCTAGGTGTGGCAGGAACATCTTCTTTACCTTTCCTGCTCAATATGGGACTTCTGCACTTGATGACATTCGAAGCGGCTTGAGGAGTGGTGCGAGCGGATGAGGAAAAGAATATTTAGGCGCTGCTCATTTCCATCTTTTTAATAAAGCGCTTTAAGATTGTCCTGATGATCTTCATCGATTCAGCGTGCGGCAACGACCTGGGCTTTGGCAGGCTGTAAGAAAGTTCTCAAGACAAGCCAGATAACTCCGGCTGAGAGAAAAAGAAGCAGCACGTCGGCGACAATCAGCACATAGTTCCTTTTATTGATGTAATTCACCAGCAGGATTCCGAGCGAAGCGAGCGTCGTGGCAATCATGAAGATGGCCGGGATAAGAGTGAAAGTGTTCTTTTTCTTTCGAAGGAGCAGCCAGGCTGAAACAGCCAGAAGGGTGAGCGCTGCCAAAAGCTGATTGGCCGTTCCAAAAATCGGCCAGAGAGCGCTGAAGGCGTTTGTGTAAGCAAGAACCCACATCAATAAGACGGCAAGCCCTGAGTTGAACCAGAAGTTCCTGAGAAGGGCTGGCGGCTTCTTGAAGAGAATGACCCAGAGCTCCTCAAAGAGATAGCGGTTGAGACGAACGGCTGCGTCAAGGGTGGTGATTACAAACCCTTCAACGAGCAGGATTCCGAAGACTGTGCCGAGCGCAACTGGAATAGTCAGTCCCCGGTTGAGCAACTGACCGGCGGCGAGGGAAAATCCCAGGATTGGATTCGACTTAACTACCGGGTCTGCGGGCCAGACCACGGATTTGTAATCCAGAAAGTTCATGGCAGCGCCAAGAGCAAGCAGCACACAGACGGCGAGGATTGATTCAAGGAGCATGGCGTTATAGCCAACCCGGCGGGCGTCTGTCTCCTTTGCTAGCTGCTTCCCAGTCGTTCCTCCTGCCACCAAAGCATGAAACCCAGAAATGGCTCCGCAGGCAATCGTGCAAAACATCATCGGCCAGAGAAAGCCAAGATGCTGGATTCCTTCTTTGAGGTTAAAGCTCGGAACAGAAATCGACAATCCTCCAAATCCTGTGCTGAAGATAGAGACAATTAATAAAATAATTCCCCCGTAAAGAATCTGGACATTGATAAAATCCCTCGGCTGAAGAATCAGCCAGACCGGAACTCCGGCGGCAAAGAGGACATAGACCGAGATGATGACCATCCAGTGAGTTGGCGTCAGGGTAACAGGATAGGCAATGCCTAACAAGACTGAGACAACACAGGTTGCCGAAGCAAGAAGATAAGCAATGATTGTTTTGATTCTCTTCCGGTAGATGAGCCAGCCGAGAAAAGGCGAAGAGAGGGTGATGATGATCACCGACATCGAGGCAATGCCCCCGATTCTCCCCATGACCTCGCCGTCTTTGACCACGGTCTTGAGAAAGGTTTTGCCCGCCGCCGCTCCGATTTTGCTCAGCGGCCAGAGCGAGGTGAGTGAAATGGCCGTGGCACTCAAAAAAGCTGAAGTAACAAGGACAATCATGACGATGGTAAAGGCAATAAAAAGATTGAACCCTGAATTGCCCAGCGTTCGCCGCGCCACTTCAGCCATGGACTTTCCTCCCTCGCGCATGCTGACAAAGAGGCTGGTAAAGTCATGGACAGCGCCGATGAAAATTCCGCCGAGCACAACCCAGAGCCAGGCCGGGACAAAGCCGTAAAGGATGGCCATGGTCGGGCCGAGGATCGGTCCTGCGCCGGCTATGGCTGAAAAATGGTGGGCAAAAACAACATAGGTCTTGGTCGGGACATAGTCACGGCCGTCGTTGAACTTCACCGCAGGCGTTTGAACCTTCGGGTCTTCTCCGAGCTTGCGAGCGATATAACGAGAGTAAAAGCGGCTGCCGAGCCAGAAGGCAAAAGCAGCGACGGCTAAAAAGAGAAGAACATTCATCTCATCCTCCACTCTTCAGGAAAGAAGGAGAAAAACACGGCTCAAGAGCAAAGGAATTCACATATAGCACAGCGAAAAATCGAAGTCAAAAAGCATTATTAGTGATGGTCGCTGCGGCTGTTGGCCAAAACCTTAGCTCATAACTTAGCTACCTGTTATCAAATATTTGGAAATGCTAAACAATTGTCCTCTAAAATTTTTGTTTGACAATAAAAAATTAAAATTTTATAGTCTAGCTATGGAGGTGAGCATGAAAAAAGTTGCTTTGCTTTCGATCCTTCTTTTATTCGCCTCCGCGGCTTTCGGACAGGTCTGGTTTAAGGGAACTTTCGATGAGGCCCTGGCCAAAGCGAAGAGTGAAAAAAAGCTGGTTCTCATCGATTTTTACTCGAGTGGCTGAGGGTCCTGTCGACTGCTGGGTCAGCAGTTTTTTGAAAATCCCAAGTTTCAGGAATTCCTGAATTCCAATTTCATCGTCTTCCGCGCCGATAGAGGCGATAAGAAGGGGGATGAAATCTTTAACAGGCTTAAAGTAATAGCCACCCCGACAGTCATGATGCTCGCCAGCGATGGCTCGGAGATTGACTGGCATGTGGGTTACGGTCCCCCGCCTGAAAAATTCCAGGAGAAGATTGATAAGAGCTTAAAAGGCATCGACACCTTCAAATCCCTTTCTGAAAGATACGCCAAAGACCCCAAGAATATCGAGGTTGTCTTCAAGCTCGCTCAAAAAGTCGATGATCGCCATAGCCCTTATGATCCGCAAGGCCGAGAGAAAATTTTAAAGCTGTACAACGAGGTTCTAGCCCTTGACCCTGAAGGAAAATTGGGCACGACAGATTATGATGAAAAGAAGGTCACCTTCACTGAGTATGCGGAATTTTCTATTGGCACCCTAGCCTATCGTAGCGATAAACGAGACCCTGAACCGCTCAAGGCTTTTCTAAAAAAATATCCACAGAGCCCAATGCTTAGGGACGCTTACATGTACTTAGCCTTATACTATATGAACTTCGGCTCAAAGGAAGAATCAACCAAATTCTTCGAAGATTATGTCTCAAAATATCCAGAAGAACCCTATGCTCTCAGCTACTATATTCAAAGAATCATCAGGGATAAAGACAATCTCGACAGAGGGATTGAGCTGGCCAAAAAAATCAATGAAATCATGAAGTACAACACCGCCCCTCGCTATACAAAGAATCTTGCTGAGCTCTATATCTTGAAGGGCGAGCCCGAGAAAGCGGATGAAGCTTACGGAAAAGACTTTATGGAAGGCAAAATCAACTCGGTCTCCTTCGACCTCGTTGACTATGCCAATTTCTGGGTCAATCAGAACAAAAACACCGAGAGCGCAATAAATATGGCAGAAAATGCGGTCAAGCTCAACCCTGATAGCTCTTATATCCTCCAGCAGGCTGCTGGAATCTACTGCAAGCTGAACAAGCCCGAGAAGGCTTTGGAAATCTACGGGCCTGAGTTCATAAAGAAACATCTGGAGGAATCAAATTATTTAGGTAGCTACGTAAGATTCTGGACAAATCAGGGGAAGAATCTGGAGAGCGCCCTTGAGGTGGCGAAGAAATTAGTTGCACTTTCGCCCTCTGCCTTTACCTGGGATGCCCTGAGCGGTGTCTATTTGAAAATGAAAAACTACAACGAGGCCCTCAAGGCTGCAGAAAAAGCTGTGGAGCTTTCGGAAGAACAATACAAGGAGCGTTTCAAAAAGAGAATAGAGGACATCAAAAAAGCCATGGCTGAAGGAAAGAAATAATTTTCCTCTCTTCGGCCTTTCTCTCTGAGCTACAGAGACATAATCAAGTATCGTGCCCTTCTAATTAGCCTCTAATTATGTGTACGAAATACAATTAAAAGATAAACCGGATTCCAAAACAGCCAGAAGCTCCGCCTAAATCAATATTTAATGTTTCATTTTCATCAAGTTTAGAGGTCAAGGGATGCGGGACTTCTGTTTTAGCTATAACATACCTTCCTTCGGCAAAAAGGGATATATTAGATGTGAACTCAAGATTGATTCCAGCTCTAACGTTAAATCCGAATTTATTAATCTTCGTCTCTGCAAATTGCAACTCCGTGATTTCTATCGTATGTGTATAATCACCATAAAAGGTTTCATCGTAAACTATATCTTCTAATAAATCCATCTTGGCCATAATATAGCTGCCCCCTGCTCCTATATAGGGCCTCAGCATCCCGGTCGATAAGAGGTGAAAATTGATTCCAAAGTTGATGAGTGTCATCTTCAAGCCAGGATTGGCTGGTTCCTCGTCATAAGCAATATCATCATATATATATATGTTCGGCAAGCTTAAGCTATAAACACCCTCAAGGCTTTTAGACAGGAAACTCACACCCCCTGTTAACTCGATATTTTTTAAGACGAAAACGCCCAGCTCTAAATTGAAACCCAGCGCAAACTGATTTGACACCGAGTCAGTTATAGTCATAGGTTCATCATAAAGCGTTGTCGTATACTCATAATCGTATCCAGTTTGACGAGAGTTCAGGCCGGCGAGTTTAATACTGGCACGAATTCGAGGAGAAGGAGGAGTGACTTCTTGAGGTTCTGGTCTCGGAACAGGCTGAACTGGCTTTTTTTTGACCTCTTCTCTTGGTGCGGGTATTTTCTCTACCGGCTTTTCTATCTCAGCAAACATTTCATGGATGTAGCCAGTGATCAGTACCCCGACTTCAGTCCGAATTCTTATCTCGTACCATTCTCCGACTTTCGCTTCAACTTCAAATACGGTGCCTACGGGCGGACTGGCGATGGCTTCACTCGCTGCATCAGGCTTTATTCTGATGCTTGCATTCTCAACCGTCACTTTAATCTTCTGCTTTTGGGCATGAACGAATGACGGTAAAATGATCAGCGAAGCCATGACAAGACACACAAGTACTTTTCCTTTAAATTTCTTTTTCATATTTCCTCCTTATCATTTATTTTCTTCCGATAGGCCGAGTAGTTAGGTCGGCAATCTTCCAATTATCGCCTTGCTTTTCCATTTCCCAAACATAAATTCCCTCGAAGAGGACCTGCTTTCTTCGGTCTTTTATGAGCTCTGCAGTGGTAATATTAGAAAAACTGACCTCTGCCCTATCATTTTCTTTAAATCGAATGCTAATATTTGATGCTATAGATTTAAAATTGTCATATAGCTGAGCTATTAATTCCGCGTCTTTCTTCAGCTTTTGATAAAGTTCTGAAGAACAGGTCTCCATGTAAAATTTCAGCAGATTTTTATTGTTCAGGGCCTGGATATACTGGTTCACCAGGAAATGAATTTGCTCAGGAGCAATTTTTAGGCTCGCTAAATTTAAATATTTTTTTGCTTCAGCGTTATTGGCATCTAATTCCAATACTTTTTTTGTCTGTTCAATACATTTTTGATAGTCTCTCTCTTGATAGGCATTTTGAGCAAGCTTTATTCCGTTTTTTATTTCCTCTTTTATCAATTTAATCCTATTTCTTTCCTTGGCTTCGTTCAAAAAGTAGCGGGCAGTAGAATTTTCAGGGTCTAACTTCAATATCTCTTCCATCTGCTTGATGCACAGGTCAAAATCTCCCCGGTTGAAAGCTTCACTCCCAGAATTCAGTTTAGCGGACAAATCAACTTTTTCTTTTTTGGGTTCAGGAGGCATAACGATTTTTATCTCTTCTTTCTTGAGCGAAGCTTGGAGTCGAGCCTCTAGGTCTTTGACCTTTTGCTGAATATCTTGAGAATCCGGGCTTTCAGAAGCTCTTTTGAGACATTCTTTGTAGTAATAAACACCTTTTTCTAGTTCGTGTTTCTCCTCAAATATTTCTGCCAAGTGTTTATAGGGACGAGGATCTGAGTTATTCAAATCAATCGCTTTTTCAAATTCCGGGATGGCCTCGTTGATTCTGCCCTGCTCCCTCAAGACAGCGGCTAAGCTTAATTGTGCCTCAAAATATCTGGGCTCTAGGGCTAAAAGCTTTTTAAATTGATTGAATGCTTCTGAATAATCCTTATTTTTCCAGTATGTGTTGCCAGCAGCCAGAAAATCTTCTTTTTTAGCCGGCGCGGGCAGAGACAGGGAATTTTTTGAAACTCCCAACTGGAAAATAAAGCGCCAGATCACCAAGCCTGCGACGATAGCAAGAATAACCGCTGATGCTGAAATGAGAAATTTCTTCGATCCCTGAGCCCTCTTTATTTCCTCTGAAGTCATAGGCTTCTTCGCTGGGATAATCTTTTCTGTGGTCGGGATGTTTTTTTCTATCTTCCTGAATTCAGAAAGGAGC
>CAZJXZ010000001.1:45857-54118 GCA_964549955.1 uncultured Eubacteriales bacterium | reverse complement strand
GCCTGAAACCGAGCAGGCTTTGCCTCGCTGGGGCAAAGCCTGCGTGTTTTGAACCACCCAGCCTGAGCATTTCTACCACTGAATCGGCAAAACTTTATTTCAAATTCTCTTCGAAAAGCTTGAAGATTCGCTTGTATTCATCCGCCCAGGAAGAGCTGTTATGGAAATTATGATTCTCCACTGGATAGAAGGCCACTTGCCAGTTTTCCTTCCTGAGCTCAATCAGGCGCTGGGCAAGCCTGACCGTATCCTGGAAATGGACATTGGTGTCGACCATGCCGTGGCAGATGAGCAAAGCGCCTTTGAGTCCTTCGGCAAAATAGATTGGAGAGCTCTGTTTGTAGGCTTCACTGTCCTTTTGGGGCAGGTTAAGAATGTCCACCGTATAGCCTGGATGGTAATGAGCCCAGTCGGTGACAGGCCTTAGGGCAGCGCCGGCTTTGAATTTCTCTGGAGTCTTGAACATGGCCATCAGTGTCAGAAAGCCTCCGTAGCTCCCGCCGTAGAGTCCGATTCTATCCGGATTGACGTTCAATTTTTTGACAAGGAAGTCCGCGGCATCGACGATGTCGTCGAGGTCCTTTCCTCCCATGTAGCGGTAGATGGCTGTCCGGAAATCGCGTCCATAGCCCGAGCTTCCCCGGTAATCGACATCGAGGATAAGATACCCTTTTTCCATCAAAAAATTGTGGAACATGTATTCGTGGAAATAAGTGCTCCAGCCTTTATGGGCGTTTTGAAGGTATCCTGCACCGTGGATGAAAATCACTGCCGGCTTTAGAGGGTCCCACTTTTTTGGCTTGAAAATCCTGGCATAGATATCGACTCTGTCACGGGCTTTGAAGGAGATGACCTCGGGTTCATACCAGGCGCAGGAGCGGAATTCTTCTGTGGTCGAAAGAGTCAACTGCTTGGCTTCGGCGCCGGGCTTATTGGGCTGGATGTAGAGCTCAGGCGGCTTTCTGCTCGAAGAGTAAAGAATGGCAAGATGTGATTCATCAGGAGAAAGGAAGACTTCGTTCTGGCCGGTCATCGAAGTGATTTTCGTCCTCTTCCCTCCCTCCACAGGCATGGAATAGAAGTGGCTCTCTCCTGGATGCTCTTCGTTCGAGGAGAGATACCATTTTGTTCTATCCTTTGAGAGCAGGGCCTGTGAGACTTCGAATTTGCCTTCGGTAAGCTTCGCTTTTTCTTTTCCATCAAGAGAGGCCCGGTAGAGGTGGGCATAGCCATCTTTTTCGGAGATATAGTAGAGGCTCTGGCTGTCCGGATACCAGCCGATGTTTGTCAGGCCAAAAGGACCCACCCAGGCATCATCGTGGACATTTTCGACGACGCTAGTTTTTCCGCTTTGCGGCTCAAGAAGCAATAGCCATTCATCCTTACGGTCTTCGGAGCTGGCGGTCAGCGCACATTTTTTTCCGTCCGGAGACCAGTAGACAATCGAAGGGAAAATTTTTCTTTCCCCCTGATTGTAGTCAACCCATTTGACTTCTCCACTGGAGACAGCCATGATTCCTGCCTTGAATTCTCTCGAGCTCTGGGCTGCCTTGGTGTGGGACTCGATGGTTTCAGTGTATCCGCTTCTGGTGACATAGTTGGGGACGATCGTGCTCTTGGCTTCAGGCATGTTCTCTGAAATCGTGAAGAGAACATATTTTTCATCCGGGGAAAGTTCCAAGGAAGCAACCTCCTGGCCTTCCCCTAAAAAAAACGGCTTCCTTTGGCTTGAGCTGCCAAGAAAGGGAGGCATTCCCCTCTGACCCATTCTCTCCGCAGCTTTGCTGAATTCTTGGAAGAGCTCTTTCTGCTGGTCGCTGTACCATTTTTCGACGTCATCGGGCTTCTTGGACGGCGGTGGAGTTCTCTTGCTGAAGGATGTCAGCTGGCGCAGGCTTCCGTCTTTGAGGGAAAGCAGGAAAAGGTTGTTTTGACTGGTAAAATAGATTTTTTCCTGGTCAAAGCTGAAATTCGCGTTAGAATCCCTTTCATCGGTAAGGGTAAGCTCTGTTATTTTTCCGGAGGGGATATCGAGAAGGCTGATGTCGCCGCCGCGGACAATGAGAGCCCGTTTCTCGGCTTTGTCGAATCTTATCTCGACACCGAAAAGGCCGAAGCCTCGAAAGCGGCCGAAAGTCCGCGCAGGCAGCGGAGGGAGTTTAAGAAGGTCATCAAGAGATATCTTCTGAGGAGAAGCCTCTGTCTTTGTCACTGCATAGAGCTCTGCACTCTTTTCTCCTGGCTTCTGCCAGCGGAGATAGAGCTTTGTCCCGTCCACAGACCAGGAGATGCTCGAGGGAGCGTTGCCAACAAGCTCAGAGCCTGCCATGATGCTGTCGATGGTCAGCTTAAACTCTGGAGGTTTTGCTTTTTTCTGCTGAGCCTCGCCGATTCCGAAAAAAGTCAGAGAGAGAAAAATGAAAAAAAGAAAATATTTTTTTGTGCGCTGCTTCATCTTATCCTCCATTTTTTGATTTGAGTTTTTACGTTTTTCAATAAATTTTCCTTCCAGTTTTTTTCGAATTATAGCCATTTTTGAAGCAAAAGCAAAACTGGGAAGGCTCAGCCTTTCACACGGCTTTCGAGCCACTATGCCTTCGCCTGAAAGATCAGAGAAAATTATATTTCCATTTTATGATTTTTTTGATATTTTTCTATTTTCAATAGAAGAATATTAAAGAGATGAGAATTTACGGCGACGATTTCATTCCCCGCTTGAGGACAGACATCGAGGCTGTTCCAACTTCCTATCAGGGAAAGAAAGCTCTTCTCGTCAGAGACCCTCTGGGGCTGATTGAGAAGCCGCTTCTCTTGCAGGGTGAGATTCTGGAATTCATCGCTCTTATGGATGGAAGAAGAAATATCAGGGATTTTCAGCTTGAGTTCATAAGGATGAGAGGAGGAGTTTTGGTCAGCTCCCAGGAAGTGGAAAAGCTCCTCTCAGAGCTTGACTCTGCTTTCTTGCTGGACAGCGAGCGCTACCGCCGAGAGAGAAAGAGATTGATCGACGAATATTCGCTGCTCGAGGTGAGGCAGGCTTTTCATGCCGGCCGCTCTTATCCGGCTGAGGCCAAGGAGCTTCGGATATTCCTTGATTCTTTTTTTTCTTCAGAGCCAGAGCTCCCTGCGGAAATAAGAGGAAAAGAGCTCATTGCCCTTGTTTCTCCTCATATTGATTTGGGGGCTGGCCGCCGTGTCTATGCTCGGGCTTATCAAGCCTTGAAGAATTCTACAGTGCGCAGGGTCATCCTCATCGGAACAGGGCACAGCCTTCATGATTCCTTTTTATCCTTGACCGAGAGGGATTTTGAAACCCCTTTAGGAAGGATAAAGACAGACAAGGACTGGGTGAGAAGGCTGCGGGAGGCAGGCGTAGATGCCGTCTCAGCCGACGATATCGCTCACCGCAGCGAGCATTCACTTGAGTTTCAGCTTATCTTTCTTCAGCATCTTTTTGGTTCCAATTTTTCGCTCATTCCCATCCTCTGCGGCTCTTTCCATACAGTCCTGGACAAAGTCTCTCGGCCCTCTGATATCTCAGGCCTAAAGAGCTTCTTGGAGGTTTTGGGCTTGGCCGCAAAGGAATTCGACCCTGGCACACTCCTCGTTGCCGGAGTCGACTTATCGCACATCGGGCCAAAGTTCGGGCACGAGCAGCGTGCCTCATCCCTTCTCTATCAGGCCAAAAATCATGATAGACTTTTGATCGGCGCCATCTGCAAGGCCGATGTCGAGAGCTTCTGGCAAGAGATGAAGAAGGTCAAGGGAGTTTTCAATGTCTGCGGCTTTTCTGCTCTGGCTTGCCTTCTCGAGGTTTTAAGCGGGTCAAAGGGCTTTGTCCTTGATTACGATTTCTGGCAGGAAGAGTCCACGCAGTCGGCTGTCAGCTTTGCCGCCATTGCCTTTGAAAAAAGATAGGGGAGAGCGGGCTGGGTGCTTCGAAAACACGCAGGCTTCGCTCTCCTCTCCCTTCGGTCGAGGAACCATGCCCGCTCAGCCTTCAAACGGTCTTTTTCACCCACTGACCTTCGCCTAATAATTGATTGGCTGGGTCAAAAGCAGTGTGCTTTCGAACCACTCCGCCCGAGCTATTCAAATGGTTTTCTAAGCACCCAGCCCGCTCTCTTATTTATTAGGTGAATTGAGATTTTGATGGCTTTTGTCCTTCTGATTTTTCCTGTATAATCCTCTGGCCTCTATGTTTGTTTACAAAAAAATTTTTAAATTCATTTAGGAGAGAATAAATGACAGATTTTGGAGGGGCGATAAAGCAGAGCCAGAAATTCAACTTGGCTATCATCGGAATTCCCTTTGATGAGAAATCGTGTTATTTGAGAGGGGCAGCGAAAGGGCCGCAGGCTATCCGCGCTGCCTCGACCGGGAAAGCAATAAATCCCTGGACCGAGCTCGGCGCGAACTTAGAAGAAGAAGGAGTTTTGGTTGACCTGGGGGATGTCGATGCCTCAGGAAACTTTCAGGAAGTTTTTTCTCGAATCGAAAGAAGCGTTCTCGAGATATTGGAGAAAAACGCAGTCCCTGTCGTCTTGGGTGGAGACCATTCCATAACCTTCCCTGTGGTCAAAGCTTTTGCCAGGAGATTCAAGCCCTTGGATATCCTTCATTTCGACGCCCATCCGGATCTGTACGAAGAGCTCTATGGCGACCGCTTTTCTCATGCCTGCCCCTTTGCCCGAATCATTGAGCAAGGCTTGGCTCGAAGCCTGGTTCAGGTCGGAATTAGGGCAGCTACAGGCGAGCACAGGGCAAAGGTCCTCAAACACGGCATTCGGATGATCGAGATGAAGGATATCAAGGACAACCTTTGCCTTGAATTCTCCAATCCCCTCTATATTTCCTTTGACCTGGATGCCCTCGACCCTGCCTTTGCTCCAGGGGTCTCCCACCACGAGCCAGGAGGCCTTTCCTCTCGTCAGGCTCTGAGCATCCTTCAGAGACTCAAAGCCCGAATCGTCGGCTTGGATGTGGTCGAGCTCAATCCGGAAAGAGATGTCTCAGGAATCACAGCCGCAGCAGCGGTGAAAATCATCAAGGAAGTCTTGGGAAAGATTGTCATCCTCAACAGGTCAAAATAAAAGGAGGAATCATGAACCGCATCCCTGGCATTTTATTGGCTTTTATTTTTCCGCTATCGCTTCTTTCTCAGACACATTTTAAATTCGACGATTATTTCCTCGACAAGACGATGAGAATCGATTATTTTCACAGCGGCGATGCCCGTCAAGAGTTGGTGACATTGGACCAGATTTATGAGCAGGGCATCTGGGCCGGAAGCGAACGGAACCTTGTCGATAACTTCAACACCGGACGCTACCTGGTCAAGATTTACGATTCTTCATCAGGGAATCTTATTTTTTCCAAGGGGTTTGACAGCTATTTCAGCGAGTACAAGACGACCGAGCCAGCCCTTAAGGGCATTAAGAGAACATATCATGAGACGGCTCTCATTCCCTTTCCCAAGAAAAAAATAAAATTCGTCTTGGAGGTCAGGAACAGGGAGAACATCCCTCAGCCTCTTTTCAGCCAGGAGGTCGACCCTTCTTCGCAGAGCATCATCAAAGAGACGTTAGAGAGAAGAGTCAAGGTTTTTGAAGTTCTGAAAAATGGAAACCCCCACCAGAAAGTCGATATCGCCTTCATCGCTGAAGGCTACACTTCCTCGGAGGAAGCGAAGCTTCAAGCGGATTTAAAGCGCTTCACCGACGTTTTCTTCAGCCAGGAGCCTTTTCGCAGCCACAAAGACAAGTTTAATATTTATGGTGTTTTTAAACCTTCTGAAGAGAGCGGCTGCGATGAGCCGAGCTATGGGATTTTCAAAAAAACCGCCCTCAACGCTACCTTTGATTCCCTCGGTTCTGAGCGCTACCTTTTGACAGAGGACAACAAATCCCTTCGCGATTTGGCAGCCCATGTTCCCTACGACGCACTTTATATCATGGTCAACCACAAGCGCTACGGCGGCGGAGGCATTTACAACTTCTACTGCACGTTCACCACGGACAATCAATGGTATGAATATCTTTTCCTTCATGAGTTTGGCCATTCCTTTGCTGGACTGGGCGATGAATACTACACATCGGCTGTGGCCTACAATGAGTTTTATCCCAAAGGAGTCGAGCCGACTGAGCCAAACATCACCGCCCTTCTCGCGCCCAAGAACCTGAAGTGGAGAGAGCTGGCTACGCCTGGAATCGAGATTCCCACTCCTTGGGAGAAGGATGATTTTGACCAGATGGACAGCGCCTACCAGAAGGTCCGCCAGGAGATCAATGAAAAGATTGCCAAGATGAAGAGAGAGGGAGCTGCGAGGGAAGACGTGGAACGAATTGAGCAAGAATCTGAGAAGCTTTCCCAGGAGAATGCAAAAAAGGTCGATGACTATCTTTCGCGGAGCAAGTTCAAGGATAAAATTGGGGCCTTCGAGGGTGCGGGCTACTCAGCCAAAGGGCTCTATCGACCGATGCTGGACTGCATCATGTTCACCAAAGGCAAGAAGCCTTTCTGCAAAGTTTGCGAAAAGGCCGTCGTCCGTGTCATCAGACATTACAGCCAATAGAGTGAAGGGATAGAATCTGTATCTTTTCGCTTGAATAGGAAAGAGAGAATAAAAAAAATCCGGTTATATCAATCTTACAATTTTCTGCAGCCATTCTTTATCAACTTCTGAAAAAGCATCGAACCTTCGGCTGTCGATATCGAGCACGGCCCAGACTTGGCGATCTTTGCTGAAAAGGGGAACGACGATTTCCGAGTTTGAGCGGCTGTCGCAGGCAATGTGGTCAGGGAATTTATGAACATCGGGGACGATAATTGTTTTTCTGCTTCTGACCCCTGCCCAGCAGACACCTTTATTTTTCTCCAGCACCTGGCAGGCCAGCGGGCCTTGGTAAGGGCCGACAGTTAATTCTCCCTCGATGAGAAGATAGAATCCAGTCCAGAAGAAGCGCGGCATCTTGTGCTGAAGGAGGGCAGCGACAGTCGCCATGCGGGCGATCTTGTTTCGAGTTTTAGGCAAGAGTGTCTGGAGTTGGTTGTAGATTCTTTTATACCTTTCTTCAATTTTTTTCTCATCGTCCATAAGTGGGCTCCATAAAGAGTGCGGGCTGTTGTCAGCAAAAGGGGGGTTGATGATGGGAACCAAAAAGGTGGGGATTCTCTCCAGCCCGCCAAAGAGAACCGTTTTTACTATACAAGAAAAAAAATCAATTGTAAAGAGGGTAATAAAAAAATTTTTTATTTTTTTAATATGAATAAAAACAAGTAGTTAGGCCAAAAAAATATACTTTTCTTCAACCTTCGTTCATTCTATTCATTTTCGATTTAAAATAATTAGCCGCTCATTTCTTCTTGAAAATTGCTCATTGAGCAGAGAAGGACAGCCGTCTAATTTTAGTGGAGAAGTTCAATTTTTTTTGACAAATATATCTTGACATTATCGTCTATTTCTTATAAATACTTGAGACATAATTGAGAGGTGAGTCAAATCACCCAAACTAACCATTCCAAAAAAGGAGGAATTAAAGTATTCGGAAGGAGGTTATGATGAAAAGAAAAATTCTTCCCTTCGCATTATCTCTTTTAGTATTCCTAGGCATTAACTCCTCGGTTCGTGGCGCTGGGTTTCTCATCTACGAGCATGGAGCGGCAGCGATGGCCATGGGCGGTGCGTTTGTGGCCGTCGCCAACGACCCTACGGCCGTCTTCCACAATCCTGCTGGAATCGCTTGGTTGGATGGAACTCAGATTTCGCTGGGCACAACTGTAATCATTCCCAAGACAAAATTGACCATGCCTTATGCCCCTCTCATCAATCCTGCCTATTCTAATTCTTACGAGATGGTCAAGCAGTACTTCTACCCTTCAACCTTTTATATCACCCAGAAAATCAGCAATAAAATTGTTGTCGGCTTTGGCTTCTTTTCACCCTACGGCTTGGGAACGGAATGGCCTGCAAATTATCCATTGAGATATCTCTCTGTCAAGGATGACATGAAATCATTCGTCTTCAATCCTGTTATAGCTTACAAAGTCAGCGATAATTTCTCTTTGGGCGCGGGCGTCTTCTATGTCCTTTCCACCTTAGCCTTTGATCTCGTAACTGTTCAAGACTTTAGGCCTTATGGCGGAGGCATGTATGAGGTGCCAGCTTCGATAACAGACGGCGAAGGCAATGGATGGGGATGGAATGTTGGTGCTCTTTACAAAGGAGAAAAATTTTCCCTTGGCTTAAATTGGCGCAGTGG
>CAZJXZ010000001.1:0-45757 GCA_964549955.1 uncultured Eubacteriales bacterium | reverse complement strand
TTGGTGCTCTTTACAAAGGAGAAAAATTTTCCCTTGGCTTAAATTGGCGCAGTGGATTCAAGATCGATTTTGAAGGAGAGATCGACCTTGATAGCATAAATGTTCCAGCGCCTTTCAAGCCGTATGTTCCACCCGGAGGAAATGTAGCGACATCTTTTGATTTTCCTCATATCTTATGCGCAGGCGTAGCCTTTAATCTGACTCCAAAGTTGCTTCTTTCGGCTGACATCAACTATGTCTTCTGGAATACCTATGATAAATTCGACATCACTATCGATTTTCCTGACCCTTATCCTGATGAGGTTGAAACGTTTGAGGAACACTGGGATGTTTCCACTCTCTTCCGCACAGGCCTACAGTATCAATTGAATGAAAAACTTGCTCTGAGGGCAGGATTTCTTTTTGACCAAACTCCCCAGCCGGTCATGACCATGGATCCTATTCTTCCCGATGCAGACCGTGTAGCATTTACAGCAGGCTTTGGCTATAAAATCAGCAAATTTGTTATTGACGCCACCTACCACTACGAGATTTTCTCTGACAGGACAAGTCCAAACAGAACAATTGCAGCCTATCAAGTCGGCGGAATTAACCTTGGAGAGGGTACCTATTCGGCAACAGCCCATCTCCTTGGTGTCAGCTTGCGTTTTGTTTTCTAATCAGTAAATTCAAACTGGAGGTAAAATAAATGGCTTATGAATTCACAAACTCTAAAGGGGTCAAGTACTATCTCCATTTCAGGGATGTTAATCTGAAGGGGGGTCGTACACAGAGAATCTATTTTTTTGCCCGAGATGTCAGGCCAGGAGCACTTGATTCTCTTCCTGCTGGCTATAGAGTCCAAGAGACGCAGAAGACAGGAATGCCTATCCTGAAGAAGGTTTAGGTTCGAAAAAACTTAAGAACTTCTATTTGTCTTTTTCTCGAAAGGAGTCCCGGGGAGAGGGATCCCTTTTTATTATCAGTCTTTGTTCCATCTTATCATCCCCCAATGCTTGATTGTTTTCGAGGCACTCGCCTGAGCGCTTTTATTTCTGAATCGCAGGCTCCTCCAAGGTTTTTATTTTTTTGTTGTCTAATTAACTCTCAAGCTGAGAAAGGAGGTTTAAGATGAGAAAACACGGGCTTTTTGTAACCATCGCTCTTGCCTTTTTGAGTTTAACTTTTATTTCTGCCAGTCTTCTTGGCCAGACAGAGAAAAAAGCGATAAAGGAAGAATCGAAGGAGAATCCTGCTCAAAGGAACTTTCTCGATTTAACCGCTGAGCAGAAATCAAAATTGGAAGAATTCAGAAAGATCCATCAGGATGAGATGAAGCAGTTTCAGGAAAAGATGAGGCCGCTCCGCCAGAAGCTCCAAACCCTGCTCCGCGACCCCAATTCTGACCAGAAAGAGATCAATGCTCTCATCGATCAGCTATCCAGTCTTCGTGCCAATCATCAAAAGAGAGCTATCGAGCAGAGAAGAGAGATAAGAAAAATTTTCACTCCTGAGCAGTTGGAAAAATTGGAAAAATTCCGAAGGTTTGCAGGAAACAGGTTCTTAGGAAGGAGAGGATTTTTCAGATTTCATCCAATGGGCAGAATGGGCTTCTTTTGGGGAAGAGGCGGTCAGCGGAGAGGTTGGCCAATGATGAGGCGCTGGCGCTGGTAAAGAATAAGCTTCGAGAGCCGAAGTGCAGGAAGCTTAGATATTATAGACCTGGTTTCGAACAGGCATTTTTTATTTAAAGCTTGAGTTGAAGAGAAAAAGCCATAAAGGCAGGGGGATTCGGTCATTTTTCGACTGACTCCATAAGTTGTCAATTGTCCTTAAACCAGGACAGAATTGACTCTTTCTTCTTCTTTTCTCAAGAAAAAACTCTGGCACGATTTTTGCAACTCCTCCAAGCGGAGGAGGAAATAAAATGAAAAAGACATTATTTTTCATCGGTTTGCTTGCTTTTTTTGTTTCCTCCGGCGTTTCTTATGGGGAGGAAGAGTATTCAGGCTCTGCTTTTGCTCGGTTGAGCTATGTCAGAGGCGATGTTTATATCCAGAGAGCGGCTGATTCGAGCTATGAAGAAGGAGTTGTGAACTTGCTTGTCGTCGAAGGCGACAAGCTGGGAACTCGAGAAGGCCGGGCAGAGGTTCATTTTGGCCAAAGAAACTATCTCCGTATCGATAGCGGCACTCAGCTTGATTTCGTCAATCTTCCCCAAAACGGTGAAGGGCAGATCAAGCTCCATCTACTTTCAGGGAAAGTCTACTTGAGGGTAAGCTTTTTGGAAAGGGAAAAGAGCTTTGAGATTCATACTGCTGATGCCTCTTTCTATATTACCCAGGAAGGGCTTTACAGAATCGAAGTCAGAGAGGGCAGAGAGACCGAACTCTTTGTCTTTGAGGGGAAAGCGGAGGCGGCTGGTGAAGATAGTTCCTTGGAGGTAGAGAGCGAGGAGAAGCTCATCGCTGCCAACGGCCATTTCCTTTCAGAGCCCGTCCTTTTTTATGACAGCGGGGATGATAGCTTTTCCCAATGGAACAGGTCGAGAGATTCACTCCAGCAAAGAGTCATCGGCCGCAGATACCTTCCCTCTGAGCTCGACGAATACGAAGTTGAGCTGGCTGACAACGGACGCTGGGTCTACGAACAGCCCTATGGCTATGTCTGGGTTCCCTATATCTATTACAGCGATTGGAGGCCTTACTATTATGGAAGATGGGACTGGTATCCTTTTATTGGCTGGTATTGGATTCCCTACGAGCCTTGGGGATGGGCTGTTCACCACTACGGCAGATGGCACTGGAGGCTGGGCCTGGGTTGGTACTGGATTCCTCATCGAATCTGGAGTCCTGCTTGGGTTCATTGGTACTGGGGTTACGATTATATCGGCTGGTGTCCTTTGAGCTATTATGGATATCCGGTGGTCATCATCAACAACAATTTTTATGGACATTACTATAGCCGCTATTACCCTTCCAATTCCCGCGCTCTAACTGTTATTCGTAAAGACCAATTGCGGTCCAAGTCCATCTCCCAAATGGCCTTGAGCCAGGATAGAATCACTCGTCTTGGAAAAATCTCTCTCTCGTCCAGGCAAGCCGATTATCAGCCAGGTTTGAAACGACTCGGTGCGGAAAACATCAAAGCAGCCCAAGTCCTTTCAAGGTCAAATCTTCGTTCGGCGATCAAGAGCTATGGCTCAGGGACGGTTCTTTCTCGCTCCCAGCTAAAATCATCTCCCTCCCAAAAGTCTTCTGGCGAGATTCGGCGTTCAATCTCTGAATCCAGAGCTGTAAGTAGGACAGATCAAGCTGCAAGGGTTTCAAGCTCAAGGATATCCCCTCAAAATTTTGAAAGTCGTCTATCCCGCTCATCTTTGACAAAACCTGAAGCTGTTCGACGCGGCCAGACCGGTTCCGAGCAAAGCCAAGGCTCTGCCTCGGCAACGAAGGTCTACCCCTCGAGGATCTCACGGCCGTCGCCTCCTTCATCATTCTCTCCTTCGTCTTCCTCAAGAGGGGAAAGGTCTTCTTCCATAAGAATCGAGAGGCAACGCTCTGGCCAAGCCTTTTCCAGGAGCTTTTCCTCCAGATCAGAAGCAAGGCCATATTCGGAGAGGATTCGGCTTTCTCCATCCAGGTCAAATATGACTTCACCATCCTCTTCATTCCGTTCTTCTTCCTCAAGGTCCATCTCTTCTCGAAGCGAAAGAAGTTTTTCACCGAGGACAAGCTCAGCTCCTGCTTCGAGGAGTCCGGCTTCCAGCTTTAGGAGTTCAGCCCCAAGCTCGAGGAGCTCTTCTCCAGGCTCTGCCATAAGTCGTTCTTCGAGTCGAAGTTCCTCTTCGCATTCTCCATCGGGTAAGAACATAAAGAAAAATTAGTCCTGTTTTTTTTTGACCTGCGCCAGCCCAGCATAAGGTAAGGTCTTCTATCTGAAAGAAGTCCAAAGTTCTGGATGATGTCCTGCCCTCTATAGGACTTTGATATTATCTGAGAAGCGAATTGTAAGTTTTAGCCAGGGCCAATTTCTTCTTTACTTTTGTATTTTTCAGTGGTATAAAAAAAGTTCGAAAAGATGACATATTGGAAGAAAGAGGTAAGCCTCATCTCCCCCGATGAAAATTTGAATGATTAAAGTATTGGAGGTACGCGCCATGGCATTAAGAGCATTCATTTCAGACAGAAGAAAAGGTCCGGCCGAAAAGACAGCTTGTCTTCTGGGTTTGACTCTGCTCCTCATTCTGCTTGCATTTGGAGGGCCAATGTCTTGTAAGAAAAAAGCAGTAGAGCCAGAAGCAGCAACCCAGGAGACGAAAGGTCTTGAAATCAAGGAAGGCATAAATGATTTTGAGGGTGTGGCCAAGGTTGCTTTCGGAAAGTATCTTTACATACCTGCTGTCCAGGGATTTGATATTATTGTCCAGGGTCAGATAGAGTCAGGTGATGTCAGCTCGCTGGTCGACAAAGAAATTAGAGGCAAAGGAGTGTTCACTCCTGATAAACCCGCCATCCTGGTGGCTGACAGCCTCGAAGCAAAGGGAGAAGATAAAGTTTGGAGAACTGTGTTTAAGAGGACTGGAGAGGCTGTCTTTGATGACTATCTGGACTTACGAGCAAGAGATGAATTTCAGGCTTTGATCGACCTTGCCTATGATAAGCCGCAGAGCTGGGAAGGGAAGGGTAAGGCAAAGGTTTTCGGCAGGCTGATCAAAGAGAAGGTTACCGAAGGCGGGCAGCAGAAAGAGGTCAGCAAGATCATGATCTTCGACAATAAAAACAATATCGTGGGCAATGTCCTTATCGACAGCATGACAGATTTTGCTCAATACTACCTGAAAAAAATGAGGCTTTTTGATAATTTGTGGTTCTATCTGACCATTAAAGACACGGTCGAGTGGAAAGTCAGGAGGTTCACTGACGATCTCTTCCATGCGGATATTCTTTTTTGCGGGATTTTCTGATCCCAAAGAATCAATCCAAGAGATACTCACTTAACTCTTAATTCCCTAACAAGTCATAAAAAATTCGTACGCTTCGCCTTGCCGCTCCCTTTGCCCGGCCAAGTCGGGTTCTCACGAATTTTTTTAATTCAGAGCCAAGAGGCAATCTTTTTCAATCCAGCAGGAACATCCTGATGGAGATGAAGGCGGATGACCCGCCGTGCCGCCTCCTTTAATGCTTCTCGATCTCCCCTTTCCTGGGTTTTTTTGAGGATTCCGAATGAGAGCGAGGAAAAGGCCGTGCCGGCCTCATCGGGAATAGGAGCATCTTCGGCGTCGTCGGCTGTCAGTTGGATGAAAAGCCCATGGCCCTTGTCTCCTTTATGAAGCTGTCCTGTGGAATGGAGGTAGCGGGGTCCAAAGCCAATCGTGACTGGGAGCTTTGTCTTTTTTTCCAGAGCTTTCCTTAATTCCCTCAAGTATTTTTCTGTTTTCGACGCTGACTGAAGGAATGCCTGGATGGCGATGTAATCTCCCTTTCCGGCTTTGCCCAGAAAGGCTTCGAGGCCATCTCTCGGAGAGGAAGCGGAAAAATCTGCGAAAAGAGAGATGCTCTCTTGAGAGAGTGTTGGAACCTCAGCAGGAAGGCGCCTTTTTTCCCTGAAGCCTTGAATCAATTCTTCAGCTTTTTTCTTTGACTGGGCAACATTCGGCTGGTCAAAAGGATTAATCTTTAAGAAAAATGCTGCAACCGCAGTGGCCATTTCCCAGAGGAAGAATTGGCTCCCGAGCGAGAAGAAATCTTTGAGGTCGAACCTGAGATGAGGATGCCCGGTTTTTTTCAGAGCCTCGATTAAGGAATAACGGCTTTTGTCAGCAGCCAGCAAGATGAAGACGAAGAATCGGTCGCCAAGGTAAGAATCGAGGACGGCATCATCGGCTCCGACAACAGGAAGAATGCCCTTGCCTTCTTTGCCTGTGCTTTCAGCCAGGAGCTGTTCCAGCCAGTGGGAGAAGCTATCGATCTGCGGTGAGAGGACAAAAGTCGCCTTGTCCCGGCCGGATTTAGCTATCAAGGCCAGTGTCGTTCCTAAAAGAATGCCTGGATTGTCTTCTGAAGCTAGCCGGCAGGAGCGAGCCATTTCCTGGCCTCTATCCAGCAGCTTTCTGACTTCGATTCCGCTCAGGGCTGCCGGAACCAGCCCAAAGGGTGAAAGCGCAGAAAACCTGCCGCCGATATCAGGATTGCCTGGAATCATTCGCCGGAAGCGATGCTGGCCAGCCAATTTTTCTAAAGGAGTTCCTGGGTCGGTGAGGGCGATAAAGTGCTCGCCGGCTTTCTCTTTTCCAAGGGATTCGCAAATCCAGTTGAAAAAAAACTTGAAGAGCGAAATTGTTTCTATGGTTGTTCCTGATTTGGAAGAGACGATAAACAGTGTATTCTCCGGGCGGAGCCTGTTCTTTAATGATAAGACAGAAGCCGGGACAGTGCTGTCCAGGATTTCGAGCTTGAGATGGTCCTTGGCTGTACCGAACACCTTGGCCAGAACCTCGGCAGCCAGACTCGAGCCACCCATGCCAAGGAGAAGCGCCTGGCTGTAGCCTTCGGCTCGGACTTCATCGACCAGCTGATCGACCTCAGGCAGAGCATCAGCCATATCCTGGGCTGAGGTCAACCAGCCCAGCCGATTTGAAATCTCTATGTCCTCATCTTTCCAGACTGTGTAATCTTTATTCCAAATGCGCTCGACGACCTTTTCTTCTGAGATTCTCTGCATTGCCCTCTTCAGAGCTTCAAGGTAGGCTTCCATGTTTATCGTTTGCATCTGCTCTCTTTTTTCTTTCATGGGAAGTTCGCTTCCTGGATTTCTCCTTGGAGTTTAAATCTTACTCAAAATCATCCTAAAAGAAAATAAGGAAGCATTCTAAATTCGGTGATAATCACAAAGTTTTTGGAGAGGGGCTATCGGGGAATCTAAGATTCTTCAAAAAATAAAATAGAAATGTTTTTCTTTTTTTGCTATTATTTAAAGCTCAAGCTTCAATGGAGGTCAGTGAAATGATGGCTAAATGGTTAACGCTTTCTGCTTTGAGTGTCTTCCTCATTCTTTCCCTTTCTTCCGCTCCTGCACAAACTCAGGTCGCTGTCGATTATGGAAAAATCCTTGGCTCCTGGGATGTGGAAGTCAATGCTGATGGGGAATATTACTATCTTTCCTTGAGCATTGAGAAGTCAGAAGAGGGTTTGAAAGGAACGGTCAGCGAATCGACTGGAGCTTTCAGCAATGTTGCTCTTAAAGAAATTCAGTATGACGGCCAGACTTTGAAATTTCAATTTGCCTCTCCCACTCCACCCGATGGCTTGGAGAGGGTGGTCAAGGCAGATTTCAAAGTCGGCGACAACAAGCTTGAAGGAACAATGGCCGTGGAGGACTTGGGACTTTCTGTTCCCGCCACTGCCACCAAAAAAGTCAAATAATAGAATTTCGCTTTTTATCTTTATAAAGCTTTAAGGATTCTGCTCCAGCTTTGGCCGCTTGAGGTGGTGGTCTGTCGCATCCTGAAAAGCTTTGGCCACTCTGAGCGTTTTCGCTTCCTCATAGAGATTCCCGATAAAAGTTATGCTCGTCGGGTTGCCTTCCTGGTCAAAGCCGTTGGGGACAACGACTGCCGGATGCCCGGTGAGGTTTGTCAGCAGCAGGTTGTCTCCGCCGAAGGATGGCGCGAGATAGACATCAATCTCCTTCATCCTCTCTGACATTTCCCGCATGAGCACTGTTCTGATGCGGTTGGCCTGAATATATTCTACGGCAGGAATAAGCCTTGCCTGACGAAAGATGTTCGGCCAGGCGCCTTTATCCTGTCTCTTCAAAAGGTCGTCTTTTCCGCTGCGCGTGAGCTCGTCGAAGGCTGCTGCCGCCTCGGCATTCAGGATAAGATCCAGAGCGTTCGTTGGAAGATCTGGTAGCTCGAAGGCAACGAGCTCGGCTCCGAGAGAGCGCAGAACCGCAAGGCAGGCCTCATCATTTTTCTTGGTCTTGGAATCCTTTTCAAAAGCTTTTTTGAGGTAGCCGATGCGGATCTTACGAATGTCAAGGCTCGGATCCCAGTTAAAAGGTAAATCAACCACAGTCAGGTCTTTTCCGTCCGGGCCATAGAGGGCAGCGAAGACCAGGGCGCAATCCTCCACAGAGCGGCAGATAGTGCCGATTTTGTCCATGCTCCAGCTCAAGGCCATGGCGCCAGACCGGCTCACCCGGCCGAAAGTCGGCCTCAATCCCGTCACTCCACAGCGGGTGCAGGGAGAGACGATCGAGCCCCAGGTTTCAGTGCCGATGGAGAATCCGACCAGGCCAGCCGCTGTTGCCGCAGCCGAGCCGGCAGAGGAGCCGCTCGAGCCCTGTTTGCGATTCCAGGGATTTTTGGTCTTCCCGCCAAACCAGACATCACCCATGGCCAGGGCTCCCATGCTGAGCTTGGCCACAAGAACTGCTCCGGCCTGCTCGAGCCGCTCGACAACTGTGGCATTCTCATCCAGAACTTGGTCTTTATAAGGCTCTGCACCCCAGGTTGTCTTTGTCCCTTTTGTCGAGAGAAGGTCTTTTGCTCCCCAGGGAATGCCGTGGAGAGGCCCCCGGTAGTGTCCTGCCGCAATTTCTTGGTCAGCGTGTCTGGCTTGCTTCAGGGCCAGCTCTTCAGTCAAGGTGACGACGCATTCCAGGGCAGGGCCGTATTTTTTCAGGCGGCTGAGATAAAGCTCTGTCAGCTGGGTGGAGGTCAGCTTGCGGGATTTGACGAGCTGAGCGAGTGAAGTGAGCGGATAGAAGGCTAGATCTTCGAGGTTCTGAGGCATCTGGATATCCGAACCCTTGAAAGCCAGAGGCATTTTTTCTTGCTTCTCCTTGTTTATCGCTGAAAGAAGAGGATTGAAGTAGAGAGCAGGAGGAATATGGTTGGGAAGGGGAACCTTTCTCAGCTCCTTGTAGTGCGAGACATTCCTCTTCAAATTATCCCGCATCATTCTTCTTTCTTTTGGAGTGAACCTCAGCCCGATTATTTTCTCGGCCGCAGCAATATCAGCGGTTGTGATTCTCTTCACCCCTTTGAAGTAGTAAAGGGCAAAGGCCCCGCCAAAGGTGAGAAGAAAAAGGGAGGCGAGGAAAATATAAATCAGGATGTTTGATGAGCCTTTTCTCTTTCTTGAAATTCCCATTGCTTTTCCTCCTCTGCTTTCTTTTCTACTATGGAAATTGAATGTCTTTTTAGGCTGTTCTGGATTCGATGTCAATCTTTTCCAAAGCGCTGCCTTCACGCTTGTCCGCCTTTTTGAGAAGTAAAGCGAAGATGAGCCCGAAAAATCCCAGGCTGGCGAACATGAGCATGCTGCTGGTGTAGGTTTTGGTCAGGTCGCGGAGCAGGCCGTTTAAAAGCGGGAAGAGGAAAAGGCCTATGTTCTGGATGGCTGTCATCAGCCCGAAGGCTGTTCCCACCCGCTCTTTACGCACGATAAGCGGAACAGAAGGCCACATCGCGGCCGGAACCAGAACAAAGGCGGCTCCGAGCACGATCATCGGGTAGGCAGGATAAATCTTGGTCAGACCCATGAGAGCATGGCTGGGGACCATGAGCAATGAGCCGATAATCATCAGAGTCGCTCTTTTTCCAATCTTATCCACCAGGCGGCCGGCAAAAGGAGCAAGGATCATCGAAGCAAAGATAATAATCGAGGTGATTCCTCCTGCTGTGCTGAACATATGAAGAAAATTGCTGAAAACCATGTAGAGAAATCCTCCGCTTCCTTCAGCCACGCGGGCGATTCCCCACTTATCCACAAAAAAGTCAGTAGAAAGAGCAGTGAAAGGGAAAATGGCTGAGTAGAATGTGACGCAAAGCAATGTTACATACCAGAATGTTGGTTTAAATTCTTTAATATCCCTGAGCACAATCTTCTCCGCAACGCTTTCATCTTTCAGGTTGAGAATGCGCTCGCCGCGGCGGTCCAGTATTATGTAGACGATATTAGCCACAAGAGATAAGAGGCAGAAAATCGCAGCCCCAAAAAGAGCATAGCGAAAGCTTTTAAAATAGCTGCTTATCAATTCCCCGGTGTTGAAGGCGAAAAGCGTTCCCAGGCGGCTGACGCTGAGAGCTATGCCGAAGGAGAGTGCCAGCTCTTTCCCTTTGAACCAGCGGGCAAGGATTGCGCTCTGGGCGACAATCAACGGCTCAGAGCCTGCGCCGAAGATAAACCGACCAGCAAAAAAGACCGGCAAGGTTTTTGCACGCCAGACCATAACTGCGCCCAATAAAACAAGGATTGAAAACAGGAAGCTGGCCTTACGCGTTCCCAGCCAGTCGATGAGCAATCCTCCGGCGAAGACAGAGAGAAACGCGGCAAGACTGTACATGAGGTAAAAAGCGCCTACTATGCTGCGAGTCACTCCCAACTTTTCGACCAATGTGGGCGCGATGGCACCAACAATATCGTAGGTAAAATAGCTCCCAAAGGTGAGTAAAGCAGCGAAGATAAGGACGGTGAATCGATAGGGCGCCCTGCTCGGGTGAAAGAGCCCGGCTTTCTCGATTATCTCTGCCATGCCTCGATTCTATGCGGATGAATAGCTTGAATAATCTTTGGCTTATATCACAGAAAAATAATCAATGTCAATTTGAGTAATAGTTGTTGTGCTGAATATGTTTTTTGATATAAGATATCTCTTTTATTTTTTAGATAGATAGTTGCCAATGATTCGCTGCGTGATTTCAGACCTGGGCAAGGTGATTCTCTTTTTTGATAATGATATTTTTTTCAGAAAAATGGCCAACTACTGCCCTTTTTCTCCACAGGAAATTGCTGCTTTGACTTCGGTTCATTTCAATCTCGTCGAGTCTTTTGATAAAGGGAAGATGACTCCTCAAGAGTTTTATGAAGAAGTCGCCAAAACCTTCAAAGCTAAAATCGACTACGACACCTTCTACTCCATCTACAGCGATGTCTTCTCTGCGAATCTTCCTGTGCTAAAAGTCATGAAGAAGCTGAAGAAAAAGTACAAGACACTCCTCCTCTCCAACACCGATGTCATGCGCTTCGGCTTTATCAAAAAGAAGTTCCCCGAAATTTTTATTTTCGATGAATACATCCTTTCCTATGAGGTCGGCCTGATGAAGCCTGAGCCTCGAATCTACCTGGAAGCCTTGAAAAAGGCTGGCGCAGAAGCCAGAGAGTGTGTCTTCATCGACGATATCAAAGAGAATGTTGAAGCCGCGATGAGAATCGGAATCCATGGAATCGAGATGCAGTCGGAAACCGACCTTAAGGCCGTTCTTCAGAAGATGGGCCTTTCCTTCTAATACAAACGCATGAAGTAAAATGTCATTGCGAGGAACGAAGTGACGAAGCAATCTCATAGAATTAATCTTAGGAGATGGTCACGCTCCCTCCGGTCGCTCGCCATGATAATGTAACAAAATTTAATGCGTTTATATTATTAACAGCCTCGAGAGCAAAGAATTTTGTCTCTCCTTTGTCTAATCAACTGGAGGTCAAGATGATAAGGCAAAAAGGAATTTTTTTCTGGCTGGCAGTTGCCGTTTTTTTGAATGCCAGCCTCTTAACGGGGCTTAGCCAATTTCAACCGGAAAAAGTGGATAAAGCTGAAGAGCTGAGAAGGGAGATTCAGGTCCTTAATCTTGTCAATGGGCTGGACCTGACTCAGGAGCAGATGGAGATGATTATGAAGAATGCAAAGGAATGCCTCAAACTGAGGGAGCAGTTTAAATCCATTCTCCTTGCTCGGAATGATGAGATGGGAAGGATGCTCGCCGAGATAAGGGGCTATCTCTATCAAAAAAAAGAAATCCCTCCGGCTCTAGCCCAGAATTATCGTCGCCTGGATGGTGAGATAAAGCGAGCAAGGTTAGAGATGGGAGAGAAGATAAATGCCTTAGCCAAAAACATTGAAGAGAGCCTTGCCTCTCATCAGCTCTATCAGCTTCAGAAATTCATTCCCTGCATCATCCCGCCGAAAGGCGAGGAGCGCATCGGACAAGCGGCTGATTACAAGGGCCTAGCACAAAATTTAGAAAGAATCAGAGAGATTCCTGACTATTTATACCAGAGAAAGAAAGAGGAGATTTTCGCCAGAGCGCTGGAGAACATGAAACTTCACACGCCACCTGGAGTCAAGATTGAAGAGAAAGAGATGAAAAAGCTCCTTGAGGCTGTGTTCGACGAGGTCAGAAGCCTCGAGGATGTTGAATTTGAGATTCAGAAAGAAAGGCTTGCCGAGCGGCTTGCTTCTCCCTTGAAACCTCAAGCTCTTCTGGATGACCCGAGCCGAAAAATCGCAGCCTTCCTCCTTTCCCCGGAGATCATTCCTGTTCTTGAAAAAAGAATGATGAACTGAGCTAAGAAGATATTACCTTTACGTAAACTTTTCGGGTTCGTGGGCCGTCGAATTCGCAGAAGAAAATTCCTTGCCAGGTTCCAAGCGAGAGGCGGCCTTCTTCGATGATGATGTTGAGCGAAGAACCGACAAGGCAGGCTTTGACATGGGCAGGAGAATTCCCCTCCGAGTGGCTGTAGCTGAGGGAATCGGGTACTATTTTTCTCAGAGTCATCAAGATGTCTTGCTTGACAGAAGGGTCGGCATTCTCGTTGACGGCCACTCCAGCTGTGGTGTGGGGGACATACACAGTGCAGATCCCTTTCCTGGCGCCCAAAGAGAGGATGACCTCTTTGACTCTTCCTGTTATATCCAACAGCTCTTCCTTAGCCTGAGTCTTGACTTCGAATGTTTCCATTTTTCACCTCGAATTTCAGGTTATCATAGACCTTAGCCCCTTTGCCACCCATTCACTCTGCCAGCTTTTTTATGGAGAATCCAGCCAGCACTTAACGCTTAAAATGTGGGAAATTCAGATAGAGGGGAATTAGAAAGAAAATTTTAAAAAATCACTTGACAGCGACAAGAATTATGTATAAATTTTTGGTTGCTAATACAACATTTTGTATTTTAGCTCTCAATAGCATACAACATATGGAAGGCTAAGGTTGTTTATTCTCCTTTTCTTTTCAAGAGATTAGGAGCGTTGTTCTAGGCGTTTTCGCTGGCGGAGAATGGGATAAGAAGAGCAAATTACTCCCGTTTTATATAAAGGGAAAGGAGGAGCGGGATGCAGCGAATAATCAATAGAATAAAGAAAAGAGATGGAAGTATCGCTGACTTTGTCCAGGATAAGATTACCAATGCCGTTTTCAAGGCCATGGAATCATGCGGTATTACAGACCAGAGTCGAGCCAAGACTGTCTCCGATATTGTAACCTACATGGTCGAGGATAAATTCGGGGGTTATACCATTCCCTCGGTGGAGCAGATCCAGGACATCGTCGAGATGGTTTTGATGAAGCAAGGCTACCATGAGGTCGCGAAGTCCTACATCCTCTATCGCGAGCGGCACAAAGAAATCAGAGAGGCAAGAGAGACAGGCATCAACCTGGTGAGGCTGATCAAGGACTATATCAAGGATATCGATTGGAAAATAAGAGAAAATTCCAACGAAGGAGTGATGAGCTTTTCAGGATTGAATGCCAGAGTTGCAGGTGAGGTTCTTTCCAATTATGCCCTCAACCAGCTTTATTCAGAAAGAATCAAGAAAGCCCATGTCGAGGGAGAATTCCACCTCCATGACCTCTCTTACCCGATTGTCTCTTACTGTGCAGGCTGGTCGCTGGAGAAGCTGCTGAGAAAGGGCTTCGGCCATGTGCCCAATCAAGTCCATTCTTCTCCTGCCAAACACCTGGAAACAGCCACACTGCACATGGTGAACTATATCGGAACCATGCAGGGCGAGTTTGCCGGAGCCCAGGCCTTTTCCAGCGTCGACACGCTCCTCGCCCCCTTTGTCAGGGCTGATAAGCTTGACTACGAGCGCGTCAAGCAAGACATCCAGAAACTCATCTACGGCCTGAACGTTCCTTCCCGCTGGGGATGGCAGACTCCTTTCTCCAACCTGACCTTTGACTGGACTGTTCCGGCGGATATGAAGAGCAAGCGAGTGGTGGTCGGAGGAGAGGAGCTGGATTCAACCTACGGAGAATACCAGCAAGAAATGGACATGATCAACAGGTCATTCCTGGAGCTGATGAGAGAAGGAGACCATCAGGGAAGAGTCTTCACTTTCCCCATTCCCACCTACAACCTCAGCAGGGATTTTGACTGGGATTCGCCGAATGCCAATCTTCTTTTTGAAGTCACGGCCAAGTATGGAATTCCTTACTTTCAGAACTACATCGGGACAAATTTGGACCCGGGCGATATAAGAGCCATGTGTTGCCGCTTGAACCTTGACCAGCGGGAGCTGCTGCGCAGGCCTGGCAACATCTGGGGACCCGGCGATTCAACAGGCTCGATCGGAGTGGTGACTATAAACTTGAACCGGATCGGCTACGAATCCAGCAGCCGAGAGGAGTTCTTTTCCAAGTTGAAGAGCATCATGGTTCTGGCCAAGGAGTCCCTTGAAACAAAGAGAGAAGTCATCAACAACATGCTGGCCAGAGGACTTGTCCCTTACACTCAGACCTACCTCGGGCATTTTGACAACCATTTTTCGACCATCGGCATTTGCGGCATGCACGAGTGCTGCCTGAACCTTCTCGGCAAGGGAGTCGGCAGCCCTGAAGGAAAGGAGTTCACCATAGAGGTCCTCAATTTCATGAGGGAGACCATCAAGCAATTCCAGGACGAGACAGGGAATCTTTATAACCTGGAGGCGACTCCAGCCGAATCCACTTCCTACCGTCTGGCAAGGCTTGATAAAGAGAAATATCACAACATCATCACCTCCGGCGGGCCGAAATTCCCCTATCTGACAAACTCCACTCAATTGAATGTGGACGCGACCCGGGATATTTTTGAGGCTCTGGAGCACCAGAAGGATATTCAGCCTCTCTACACAGGCGGGACCATCTTTCATGCTTTTCTTCCTGAAGCCATCGACAGGGAAACATGCAAGAAGCTGGTGCGCAAGACCGCTCAAACAAGAATTCCCTATTTCAGCATCACTCCCACCTTCAGCGTCTGCCCCAATCACGGCTATCTCAAAGGCGAACAGCCTCATTGCACTCAATGTAACCAGGAGACAGAAGTTTACTCCCGCATCGTCGGCTACCTGAGGCCTGTCAAGACCTGGAACGACGGCAAGCAGCAGGAATTCAAAGATAGAACTCCCTACACAAGGATCGCTTAGGCCATGGAATATATTATCTTTACCTACCCCAGTTGCTCGAGGTGCGAAGAGCTCAAGAATTACATAAAAGAGAAAGAGCTGACTGGCCAGGAATATGACCTTGTGCTTAAAGAGAGCAGGTTGAAGATCAGGGAATTTCTGAGCTTTATCAAGCGCGACGAAAAAGGAGCGATCATCATTCCCACGCTGGTGCTGCAGGAAGGAGGAGAAGTCGTTACCGTCCTGAACAACCCCAAGGAGTTAGAGGATTGGTTGAAATCAAAGGCTTGATAAAGTTTGCGCCCAGGGATTTTGTCGGATTCATCTCCTCGACTGTTTTTTTGGGCGGCTGCAATTTTCGCTGTCCCTTCTGTCATAATTCAGACTTGGTGCTCAAGCCCCAAACCCTTCCCACTTTTCCATTGGATTATTTTCTCAGCTATCTCGATTCGAGAAAGAGCTGGCTGGAGGGCGTCTGTGTTTCCGGAGGTGAGCCTCTCATTCATGAAGACCTGGAAGTGCTCCTGGTGCTTATCAAAGAACGGAACCTGCTGGCCAAGGTCGACACCAACGGCTCTCTTCCGCACAGGCTTGAAGAGCTGATTCAAAAGAGGCTCATCGACAATATCGCCATGGATGTCAAAGCTCCTTTAGAGCGCTACCAAGAAGTATGCGGAGTCCAAGTGAGGGAAGAAGATGTTCTGAAGAGCATCGATATTATAAGAAATTCAGGACTTCCCCATGTCTTCCGCACCACGGCTGTTCCCGGCCTTATCGGTTCAGAGGACATCAGGAAAATCGGGGAGATGCTCGAGGGCACAAAAGTTTTCCAGCTCCAGCAGTTTCAGCCGGAAAATACCATCGATCACTATTACCTTCAGAAAAAGCCTTATAGCAGCCAGGAGCTCCAGGCTTTGGCCAGGATTGCCGAGCCATATTTTGCCGAAATCAGGATTGAGAGCTGAGCATGGAACTCAGGGTGAAGAGGCTTGTTGAGGGTGCCAAGCTGCCATCGTATCAGCACAAAGGAGATGCAGGTTTAGATGTTTTCTCAGCCGTTGACTGTGTGCTCGAAGCTGGTGCTGTCAAGGCCATTCCCACCGGGATCAAGATGGCTATTCCCGATGGATATGCGGGATTGGTCTGGGACAAGAGCGGCATCTCCCTCAAAGGAGTCCACAGGCTGGCTGGTGTCATCGATTCGGGTTACCGCGGAGAAGTCAAGGTTGTCTTGGTCAATCTGGGTCAAGAGCCCTTTCGAATCGAGAAAGGGATGAAGATTGCCCAGCTTTTAATCCAGCCGATTGTCGAGGTCAAGGTTATAGAGACGGATGAGCTGGGCGAAACATTGCGCGGGGAAGAGGGCTTTGGCAGCACGGGAAAGTATTAGTTAACTCAGATTTGTTTTAGATAAATTTTAATTATAACGATTGCCATAATAAAAGAAAAATGATTAAGATTCTCATCGGCGTTTTAGCCGGCGCTGCCGTCGGATTTTTCTACAATCGTTTTATCGGATGTAAGAGCGGAGCCTGTCTTATCAGCAAGAATCCCTATCTTTCTACTCTCTATTGGGCTGTGCTCGGAGGTTTAATAGCCAGAATCTTGTAGCCAGGGAGCAAGGCTCTTATTTTTTCCTGATATAGGCTTTATCCGAATAGCCGCGCTCTTCCCAGTATCCTTTAAAGTCTTTATCGTAGAGCTCGATTTTCTCCACCCACTGCACCCATTTGTAGCCGTACTTGTCTTCAGCGGCGACCATGAAGGGAAATCCTCTCTGTGGAGCAAGGGTGATGTTGTTGATCTTGTATGCAAGGAGGATTTTTCTTTCCTTGATATACTCCAAGGGAAGAGAACTGTTGTATTCTCCCCCTATGGTCTGGAAGATAACAGTTTTTGCCTCTGGCTTCGGTTGAACTTTTTCCAGAAGGTCGACGATTCTGACTCCTGTCCAGAGGGCCGTGTACCTCCATCCCTCGACGCAGTTCATGGTGATGACTCTTGACTCTTGGGGTAAGGAAAGGACCTCGTCATAGCTGAGCTCAAGAGGATTCTCGACAAGTCCGATGATTTTCAGGCGGTAGGTTGCAGTCTCAACCTTGGGAGGAGTCTCGATATGGGTTGTCCTCTGCTCGCGGAGCGGTGTGAGCTTCTGGCCCTTGTATTCTGTGATCTCCTTTTCTTGTTGGGCAAAGCCGAGAGAAAGAAAGATTTGGATTCCAAATAATAAAATTAGGATTTTATTCATCTTTCATCTCTAAAGCAAAATATTATAAAGGATGAGAGGCTGGATTCAAAGAGGATCATCGAGTTTTTCTCGCTTTTGAAGCCTCGCTCTCTTATAATGGATGGGTGAGCAAGCCAAAAGACGCAGGCGGATTGGACTTCAAGAAGAAGTTCGCCGTCATCCTTGCCAGGCCTGAGCATCCCGAAAACATCGGCCTTGTCGCCCGCTGCATGAAGAATACCGGGTTTAAGGAATTGAGGCTGGTCGAGGTGCGAGGCCTTGAAAGAAAGTCCTACCAGACCGCAGTTCATGCTGAAGAGATACTGGACAGAGCCCGATTGTGCGCCAACCTCAAAGAAGCCACTTCTGACCTTGACCTGATTTATGCGGCAACGGCAAAACATAGAAAGAATTTTCCTTCGATTTCTTTGGGAGAAGCTCTGAAAGAAATGTTCGCCTTTCCCCCAGCGACAAAGATCGGGCTCCTCTTTGGCAACGAACGGACAGGCTTGACCTCGGCTGAGCTTCGAAGCTCAAATTTCCGTTTCACCATTCCTCAAGCTGAGAGGCAACCTTCCTATAATCTCGCTTCGGCTGTTCTCCTGACTCTGTTTCATATCCATGACTACGATTCAAGCCGGGCTGAAAGTAGCCGAGAAAAGCCGATTTCTCGAAAAGAACAGGAAGAATGCATCCGGCTGATTCTGGAGAAGCTGGAGAGAAGAAAATTCATCCAGGCCACAAACAGGCTCCACATGACGGAGATGATTTATGACCTTTTTGGCAGGATGGCCTTGACTGAGAAGGATAAGAAACTGGTGCTTGCCCTCTTTTCAAAAGCCATAATCTAAATATTGGCAAGATTTCGCCATGAATCTCTGATTGAAGCTTGGAGGAGAAAAAACATGGAAAAGGAAATCAGCGTTTCTTTCCCGGGAGGATTGAAAGTCGACGCCGAATATAAGGGCTTTGTGATTAAGACTGACCAGCCAACCTACCAAGGCGGCGGAGGCTCGGCTCCTTCTCCTTTTGACCTTTTCTTGGCTTCGATCGCCACCTGTGCCGGCTATTACGTCCTGGCTTTCTGCCAGAGCCGAGGAATTTCCGCTGAAAAGCTTGAAGTCTCGATGAGGACAGAGAAGAATCCAGAGACCAAGAGGGTGGAGAAAATCTCGATAGAGATTAAGCTCCCTCCAGGTTTTCCTGAGAAATATAAAGATGCCGTGATCAAGGCCGTGGACAGCTGCGCGGTCAAAACCCATATGATGAGCCCTCCCTCTTTTGAGGTGAAGACAAGGAGCGGAGAATAAATTTTCATCCTCTCCATTGAATTATTTGATCAACCTTTTTTTCATCGACCTCAGGCCAATATAAAAAGCGATCGCTTCCAGGACAAGTATGAACAGAAAGCTGAAGATTAACTCCGGGCGATAAACCCCGGAGAACACGGCACGTGAAATATTGACAGCATGGGTGAGAGGTATGAACGATGAAAAGGTCTTCATCCAATCCGGGAACTTGTCCAAGGGAAAGAATACACCAGAGAAGAAAAGCATGGGTGTGATTACCAGCTCTGTATAATAATTAAAGAAATCAAAGTTGGGCGCAAAGGAAGTGACGATCATCGCCAGTGAGCCGAAAAGGATGCCGACAAAGACCATGAGAAAAAGCAGAATCAAGACGCTGGGTATTGACGCCGGCAAGACCCCCATAAAGGAGGCCACAATAAGCATCAGGCTTCCGCTGACCAAGCCTCTGAAGGCGGCCCAAGCGATATCGCCGGCTATGGCATCCTCTGCGGAAACAGGAGTAGCAATAATTGAATCATAGACCTTTTCATGGACCATCTTGACAAAGGTCCCGTAGAGGCATTCGAATGTGGAGGAAAGCATGACCGAGGAGACAAGGACTCCCGGGACAAGAAAATAAAGGTAGGGCTTTCCGCCGAAGTAGCCTATGTAAGCGCCCATGCCGATTCCGAAGGTTATGAGATAGAAGAGGGGCTCGATGAGGCTCACCAGAAAAGTTGGAACCACAAACCTCTTGTAGGAAACAAGATTCCTGAAAAACACATAATAGATTCTGTAGGAAAGGTTCATTCGATCAAGCCTCTGCCCGTGAGCTTTAAAAAGACATCTTCAAGAGATGCCGGCCTGTCCAAGAAATTATGGAAGTTGAGTTCGATCAATTTCTTCATGAGATGCTGTCCATCCTGACAATAAAAATACAAGGTATCTCCCACCCGTTCATGCCCGCAGGACAAAGACGATAAATGGCTCATGATTTTTTCTTCTTCTTCCTTGGGGATCCTTATTTCAACCACCTCCCTGCCTATCTCGTCCTCCACTAGCTTCGCTGGCACACCTTCTTTCAAGATTTTGCCGCGATGCATGATCACCACGCGGTCGCAAAGCTGCTGGGCTTCTTCCATGTATTGCGTTGTCAGGATCAGAGTCACTCCCTGATTCTTGAGCTGACGAAGCCTTTGCCAGATCAGGTGTTTTGCCTGGGGATCAAGGCCGGTTGTCGGCTCATCGGCAACGATTAATTTTGGATGATTAAGCAAAGCTCTGGCTATTAACAGCCTTCTCTTCATCCCTGTCGAAAGTTCGCTTATTTTGCTCTTCCGCTTTTGCTCGAGCTCAACGAATTTCAGCAGCTCCGCGATTCTATTTTTCGCTTCACGTTTCGGGATATCAAAGAAGTTGGCAAAGACAATAAGGTTCTCGTAAACGGTCAGATCACTGTCGAGGGTTATCTCTTGCGGGATCACTCCGGTCATCATCTTCAGAGCTCGATTTTCGATATGAGCGGGCAGGCCGTTGACGATAAGCGCGCCCGAAGTCAGGGGAGAGACGCAGTGGATCATTTTGATGGTTGAAGTCTTGCCCGCGCCGTTCGGCCCCAAGAAAGCGAAGCATTCGCCTTCTCTTATTTCAAAGGAGATGCCGTCAACGGCCGTGAGTTCGCCGTATTTTTTCAAAAGGTCTCTTGCCGTTACAATCGTTTTCATGATTAAATTTTTCCCTATCTTATCTCGAAGATTGGGGAAGCCAGAGGTAGTAAAATCCGCTCTTTAGAGAGCGAAAGATGTCTTCGAAGTCTTTGCTTTCAAAGAGTTGAACACTCTCCAGTTTTGTGGCGTAGATATTTGTCTTTCTCAGAGGATAATAGGTATAGGCAATAACCTTTGCCTCTTTGAGCGAGGAAAGCGCGAGAGCCTTTTTCAAGGCTGAATCGATATAACCAATCTCATCGACCAGCTTGAGCTCATAGGCTTGCCGGGCAGTGTAGATTCGTCCATCAGCAATTTTTCGCAGCTCTTCAAGCGAAAGCAAATTTTTTCTTTTCTGATAAACCACATCAACAAATTTCAGGTAGAGCTCATCAACCACTCCTTGAAAAACATTTTTCTCCTCTTCGCTCATCTCTCTGAAGGTGCTTCCCGAGTCCTTCATCTCCCCTGATTTTATAATGTTGACTTTTACCCCGATTTTCGCCATGAGTTCCTGGATGTTGGGGAAAATCGAGATGACGCCGATGCTTCCGGTGATGGTCGAGGGATGGGCGATGATGAAGTCGCAAGCCGAAGCCAGATAATAGCCTCCGGAGGCAGCTAGCCCCATCATCAATCCCACAACAGGGATTCGAGTTTTTTCTTTGAATTTCAGGATTTCGTTGTAGAGTATATCGCTGGTTGTGACTTCGCCACCAGGAGTATCGAGGCGAAGGATCACAGCCTTGACCTTCTTATCCTCGGCGGCTTTCTCCAGTCTGTAATAGACCTGGGAGAGGATATCCCCTTCCTTGGAGAATAGTCCGGGATTGAGGGAGGAGGTGATGATGCCCGAGACATCAAGGATGAGGATTTTTTCGCTGGCCTTGCTCTTGACCAGAACGACTTCCTGAATTTTCTCTCTTCCCAGAAAGTCAAGATGGATCTGGGGTGAGCATCCCGAGAGAAGCAAGCAGATGAGAATGATCAAGAAAAGGCTTTTTTTCATCTTTCCTCCTAAGGAAAAGGGGACAACTGTCCCCTCTTTTTATTTTAAATAGTCTAAAATTATACCATGAAAAAAGTTAAAAAAGTGGACTGTCCCCTTTTGTCCCCGAGATACCCAGCCTGAGCCATAATAAGGTTTTTCATCACGGAAGAAAAATGCTTACCTCGAACCAAATCCAGGTTGACTTAACCTCATCGAGATGATATAAGTTTAAAAAACGCTTGTGTAGGATTTATGCTATCAAGGAGAAGTGTGTGACAGGGTTATTTAAGGGGGTGAAGAAATGAAGAAATCAGGAGAATTGGTAAAAAAGCATTTTGAGTTATTTCTCATCTTTCTCATTATCATCGGAATTCTGGTCATTGCTTTCCTTGTCTACTACAAATTTGCTTTTCTCAACTTTTTTTTCATTCCGGTCATCCTTTCAGGATATTATCTCGGAAAGAGAAATGGAGTTTTAGTCGGGGTCTTGTGTGTCGCTCTGGTCTTCCTCTATATGGTTTTTTCCAAAATCATAATGAGTTTTAAAGCGGAGCTTTCAGTCGATGAGGTGATTACCACCGTCTCCTGGGCCAGTTTTTTGATTTTAACCGTAGCCATCATCGGCAGGCTTTCTGAGCAGAGAGAAGCGAAGATTGAAAAAATGAGAAGGTCTTACATGGGAGCACTTAAAATCATCCTCAAGTATCTTGAGGTTGCGGATGAAAAAAAACCCCACACCTTGAGAGTCTCTCTCCTTGCAGGAAAGATCGCCAAGGCTGCAGGGCTGCGCACAACTGAGGTGGAGAACATAAAATCAGCCGCTCTCCTCTATGAAGCCGGGGATTTGAAATCCAGCTTGCCTTTTTTTGAAGAAGTTGCAGATTTCATGAAGAGCGATTTGAAAATCTCTGAGACTCAGACCGTGGATTGGGAGCAGGTGCTGCTGAGAGCTACGGCATCATTATTGAGAACAATCGAACCTCTTCTTTTTGGCTATTTTCTTCATTACGTGAAGGAAGCGAACGTTCCAGATAAGGACTTGAACGAAATTCCTGTCGGAAGCAGCATCATTGCCCTTGCCGACCTCTATGATAAGCTCTCGACTCATGCACCTGTTTCTTTTGGGGGAGAAAAACTAAAATCCTTTGAGGATATTGAAAAACTTTCGGGGCGAAGTTTCTCCGCTTCGACTATCAGGGCTCTCAAAGAAGCGATAAAAACTCCCTAAAGAATTTCGCCGGGTTCCAGCCACAAAAAGAAAAGTCTATCCCGGGACAGAAAATTCTGCTCGGAGAGGAGTCAAAATGAAAAATTTCCTGACCGCCGGCATCGACCTGGCTGGAGTGCCCAGTCGTCCGAGCGGCTGGTGCCTCCTCAAAGGATTGAAAGCGAAGACAGCGCTTCTTTACGCTGATGAAGAAATTTTAGCCTGGGTCAGGAGAGAGAAGCCAGAGCTGGTGGCTATCGATGCTCCTTTGACTCTTCCGCCTGGAAGAAAATCGATCAACCAAAAATCAAAATTCCATCTTCGCCCCTGCGACGAGGAATTGAAGCGGAGGCAAATCCCTTTCTTCCCCATCACTCTGGGACCGATGAGGAGCTTAACCGAAAGGGGAATGAGGCTTCGGCGCATCATGGAAGAGGATGGCTTTAGAGTTATCGAAGTCTATCCTGGAGGCGCTCAGGACATCTGGAAAATTCCCCGCGTCAAGCATAATCTTTCCGGGCTGAGCAGGGGATTACGGCGGCTTGGAGTCTTGGAGCTGAGCAGAGACAGCACAGGCCATGAGCTCGATGCTGTCAGCGCAGCTTTGGTTGGCCTTCTCTTCCTTCAGGGGAAGGCTGAAGTCTACGGCGACTTCGCTCGGGGAGCCATCGTCATGCCTCCTTCAATCCAAAACAAGGCAGCAATAAAAGTGTCACGGCCAGGGTGAGCCGAAGCCGCAAGCAGAGCATGGCAGGAAGCGAGATGAGCATCACCTTGTCATGCGAGCCCGAAGGGCGTGGCAATCTCTTAGTTTGATGAGATTGCTTCCTCATTTCGTTCCTGGCAATGACACCTTCAGACGTCGCAGCCTGTAAATAATTTTCATAGACCTCGTCTTATTTTTTTAGTATTAATGGGGGAAAATGCTTTAAAAGGAGGAAAGATGAAATTCAAAAGATTAGCCTTACTCTCTGTCTTCTTTATCTTTGCTGCCCAATATTTTTTGTTCTCCGCGGAAAAGCCGTCTTCCTTGCTGGATGACCTGGCGCGATTGAAGAATTATCAGACGAAGAGAATCTCAAGCTACGACCGCAGCGGAAAGAATGCTGACCGACTGGTGATAAATCCAGGTGAGACGGCAGAGATGGCCCGAATCGAGGGGGCAGGAGTCATCAAGCATATCTGGATCACGATTTCCTGCAAGGACGCTATGCTACGGAGAAATGCAGTGCTGCGCATGTATTGGGATAAGGAGCCATTGCCCAGTGTCGAATGCCCTATTGGCGATTTCTTCGGTCAGGGCTGGGGAGAGAAGTATTCGCTCCTAACTCTTCCTCTGGCAGCCTCCCCCTTAAACGGGAATGCCCTCAACTGCTATTTTCCCATGCCCTTTTCGAGCGGCGCTCTGATCACTGTCGAGAATCAATCCAGCGAACAGATCGATGCCTTCTATTATTATGTCGATTATGAAAAGCATGACTCCCTGAGCCCGGAACTTGGCCGCTTCCATGCTTTCTGGAACAGGGAATTGACCGAGCCTCTGCCTGAGCCACAAGCTGAGAATGAATGGCGCGTTCTTGGGGATCAAGAAGCCAACACCGACGCTGCAGGAAACTACATCATGGCTTCCATCGAAGGCCAGGGGCATTTTGTCGGAGTCAATTATTATGTCGAGAGCCCGACGCCGATGTGGTATGGAGAGGGCGATGACATGTTTTTCATCGACGGCGAAAAGTGGCCGCCTTCTCTTCACGGCACAGGCACAGAAGATTTCTTCAGCTGTTCCTGGTCGCCGAAGGAAATCTACATGCATCCCTATTTCGGCTATGCCCGGGTCAATAACGAAACAGGCTGGCTGGGGAGGACTCACTGCTACCGCTTCTTCCTCGAATCACCGATCGCTTTCCAGAAATCTTTAAAGGCCACCATCGAGCACGGGCACAACAATTGTCTGACTCTGGACCTGGTCACAGTCGCCTACTGGTATCAGAAAGAGCCGCACAAAGCCTTCCCCGCTCTAAGACCAAAGGAAGAGCGGCAGAACATGCCTGCCATCGGAGTCGTGGAAATTCATAAATGGCGTGATGCTTGGAGAAAGTCCCTTGGCAGTCAAAAGCTCTGGGGGAATGAAAAGAAAGAAAGAGAAAAATAGAGGGATTTTCTATTTAGCCTTACTCATTATCTTTTCTCTTCTGCTCAACTGGCCCTACCTTAAGGGCGGATTCTTTGGAGACGATGTCCTTTTCCTGAACATGCTGCATCAGAAGCTCCTGATCTTTTCACATTCGAAACTATATTAATTGATGATGAAAGCAAGAAATTGATTTGTAAATTATGGTTGCAAGTTTTATCGAACAGTTCAGCCTGAGTCCTTCTTTGCGGGGCAGATGACTTTCAGAGCGCGGGGAAGAACTTTGAACTCAAAGCTGTCCTTGACTCCGAGGAGTTCGCCGTTGTACTGAAGCGGCAAATCGCGGCCGCGGACGATCATCCGTCTTGCCTTGAAATGCTTCTGTCTTCTCTGGAAAAGGCCGAAATAGATGAGAGGAAAGAAGAGATAATATTTTGGCCCGGTTATCTCGAGGAGAGTGATATCGAGAAAACCGTCGTCGATTCTGGCTTTTGGGGCGGCTTTCCAGTTATAGCCAAAATAGTTCGTCTTGCCGATGATACAATCGAAAACCTTGGCCTTTATTTTTTTTCTATCAAAATGTTCTCCATTATCGTTCAGGCCGTCGAAAAGCTCTATCTCCTGTTCTTTAGGGGGAAGGCTGAGCATTATCCTCGAGGCCAGGAGGTGGCCGAGCAGGCCTTGAGTTCTGTGCCGGAGCTTTTCAAGAGTGACCTGGGCTGTTGCCCCGACACTGGCAAAGCCAGCTACTTTTCCCTCGATGTCGATCAGGTCCATTTCTCTTGACCGGCCTTCGGCCAGAACTCTAAGAGCTTTTTTCAGACTCCTGGAGATTTGAAAGGATTTTCGAAAAGCGTTGCCGCTTCCAAGGGGGATAATCCCCAGGTGAATGTCCTTTGACCTTCCGCTGTCAACTATGCCCTGGAGGACATCGGCCATGGTCCCGTCCCCTCCGACAGCCACGATGACATTATTCTTAAGGCTCTTCTCCTTGACCAGATTGATCATCTCTTCTTTTTTCAGCTCGATGTCGACGACCTCACCAGGGAGATTCTTCTGAAGAAAGCTTCTGAGCCTCTTTCTCCTCTGCCATTTGTTGCGAGCGGCGCAGGGATTGACAACGCAGCAAACGTTTTGCGCTAGAAGAAAATCGTCTTTCGACATTCGAAACCTATACACAAAGTTAAATGAATTTTAATTTTTATCAGAAAAATGAGAATAGTGCAATTTTCTTTAATATCTTCAATTTTATGGAGATAGAGTCTGGACTCTGCTCTTGACGCTCAGCGCACAAGATTTCGGTAGTATTCCACAGTCTCCTTGATGCCATCGTTCAAACTATACCGAGCTCGAAAGCCGAAATCCCTCTCTGCCTTGGAAGACGAAAAAAGCCAGGGAGTCTTGACCATGGCCTCCCAGAGCTTTGTGCCAAAAAAGATTTTGACCAGGCCTGTTTTATTGAAAATGTCGACGAGAAAGGCCGCGCCCACGATGAATTCCTCAGGAAAAGGGAAAAAAAGCGACTCTCTTAAGGCAAATTTTTTCGCGGTTAAAATGATTTCCCGCCAGGAATAGCCCTTGCCGTCGGTCAGATAATAAACCTCGCCCTTTGTCTTTTCTGATTGGGCTGCCTGGAGTATGCCTTCAACCAGGTCTTTGACGTAGATCAGGCTGGTCGCCGCTCTTTTCTCTTTGAGGATGGGGACAATCCTTTTCGAGATGAGCTTGACTAAGAGTTCAGTCTCCTGCTGCCTCGGCCCATAGACGTTGGGAGGACGGATGATTGTCGCCGGGATGAGATGCCGGGTTTCGCGCACCGCCTCCTCACCTCTGAGCTTGCTCCGGCCGTATTCTGAGTTGGGAGAGCTTGGCTGGCTTTCCTCCGAATAGAAACCCGGAAAAGATGGACCTGCGGCAGAGATCGAGGAGACATGGACAAAACGCCGAAGGCTCTTGTTTTTCCTGAGGCAAGCCTTGACCAGATTCCTGGTCAGTTGATGGTTGGCTAGGTCATAGGCCTTTCGGCTGGTTGAGCGGATTCGGCCGGCAAGGTGGAAAATGAAATCCTGACCCTGGACAGCCTTTTCCAGGCTCTCAAGGTCTTGGGCCGAGCCAAGAGCAAATTGAACAGGAAACTTCTTGAGAAGTTCTATCTTGCTCGTTGCTCTGACCAGGCAAGTCACCCTCCAATTCCGAGCGACGAGCGCTTCGACCAGATGGCTTCCGATGAAGCCAGTTCCTCCAGTTACCAGAGCCTTAGGCGGCATCCGTTTTTTTCTGCCTATTTTTAAAGAAATTAATTAAAAGGGGAATGTTCAATATCAGAAGAAGAATGATAAATAGAATGACCAAGAGATAATCAGGAATTTTTATAACATAAGTTACTAAGGAGATAAGAAAGAAGCGGGGAGTTCTGGAGACAAAAACAGCCAGCAGGTACTTTATCAAAGGATAATTCGCTAAGACGACCAAAAAACGGAAGGGATAAAAAGGAATGGGTGTGAATCCAGCCACAAAAAGGGCGGTAAAAGGGGCTTTGTTGAAGAAGTCCACAACTTTGTTGACGATTCTGCTCTGCCTGGCTTTCCTCGCCACTCTTAAATCGGCAATGAATTTGATGGCAGAATAATTGATAGCTTCTGCGAGCACTGTGCCGGCTACTGAGACCAGAGCCACTGTCAGAGGCGAGTAAAATTTGCCAAAATAGAGGAGCACAGGTTCATGGGGTGCTATGGCAATAAAAAATTCAGAAGGAAAGCAGTAAAAAAAGAGTATCCATAAATTCTTGCTATTTTGTATTGCCTCAGAGCTAAACCATAGCCCAAGGAGAACAGCTATCAAGCTGATTTCGAGCATGAATATCAGTATCTTGATTTTGGAGGGCAGTTCACTAGCTCTGGGAGGAGCGGCGGTATGAAGATGATAATTGTCTTTCATTGAGTTTTGGTGAAGCTCATAAAATTCATTTCATATTATGAGCGAAGGACCTTTAGACTGTCACTGATGAGATACTTCACTGGCTTTTCAGAATTGGCACGTATGGCAGTATAGCAATAACTGCAACTATTTTTCTTGAGAAAGTTTTCTTTGACTTCTTTTTGACAAAGATAGTTTTGGATGATCAAGCCGCAGGGGGAAAGGCTTCCGTTAGGATTAACGACAAGGAATCTTTCTCCGGCCCGACAATTGGGAATTGATTCTTTTTCGAAGAAATCAACCGTTTTCTTAAAGGCAAAATCAGAGGTATAGATGTTTTTGTATTTTCTTTTAAAGTCAAGCAGTTCTTTGACAAGGGCTTTAAACTCCGCTAATTCCTCCCTCGGGATCAAGAATTCCTTGTTGTTTGTCCTGAGCCAGGTGTAGGTGCTGAAGTTCATCTTGAGTTTCCATTGTCTGGCCAGTTCCGCCATGCGGATAATTTCCCTGAAGTTATGATGTTGGATCACACAGCTGAGGGTGATAGAATTTTCTTTCCCCGAATTGATTTCTTTTATCAAATTTTCAATTCTTTTGAAAAGGCCTGGCACACCACGGAATTCGTCATGACGTTCGTCAGGATAGTCAAGGGAAAGGGAGAATTCGTCCACCCCAGCTCCTTTGAGGCTCAAGTATCTTTTCTTTGTCAGCAAGACACCGTTGGTGGTCAGGACAATATAAGGAGCTCTACTCGGTCTTTTTAGAGCTCCAACGATTTGCTCTAAATCTCTGCGGAGCAGAGGTTCCCCTCCAGAGACTTGAGCAACCACGGGTTGGAGCTCGCGGCAGAGCTCTCCATATTTTTGAGGATGGGCTCTCTCCTCCTCGAGGGGCGCATCCTGTCTTCCGAGATGGCAGTGCTTACAGCGGGCGTTGCAGCGGTAGGTGACTTCGAAAGAAACGCAGAAGGGCATTTTTAGGAAATAATTTTTTATTGCCTGTTTTGCCAGGGACATAGTGCGCGCCACAGAGATCATCGCCTTATTATTCTCATAATCCTTTATACTGTCGATACTTGTTTTTTATAAGTTAATCCTATTTTATACAAGAGATGGATGGAGAAAGATTTCAGGGCGATTAAGCCGCAGGCAAACACCGAGGCTATGATCTGAAACTGGGGCAGAAAAATCAAGAGAAGAGTCACGACTGTCGAGTTGGAGAATCTTGCTAAAGAGGAGAAATTTAAAATATAGACGGGCCGCGAGACCTTGTAGAAATAAATGGGAGAGATAAGGTCAAATTTTAGAAACTGGTAGCTTAAATAGAAATCGACAAAGGCAAAATTGATGAGATAAATGGCCACAGGGAGGAAAAGCGCGGGACGAAAAAACAGAAAATTGATGTAGAAAAAAAGAGTTTCAATTCTATCGGCAATGATGTCAATTTCAGCACCCAGGATTGTTTCCTGTTTGAGTTTTCGTGCATAAAATCCATCAAGGACATCGCCCAGCCAATGAATGGCGAGACCGATAAAGTTATATGTCGGATTTCCTCGGGTGGTGGCCAGGATAAAAAAAGTGAGGGAAAGAATTAAGCGAATAAGGGTCAGAAGATTAGGCTCGCTGTAAAAGCAACCAGGATCTTTTGGCTTAAAAGGTTGCCATTTCATGACCATCGTCCTAAAATTTTATATTCTTCTTCTTTTCAATAATGAGGTATGAATTCCTTTGATTGCGAAATGTCAGAGGTTAGTCTGATTTTCCGGGGCAGAGAAGCGTCGAATTTGCCGTTTCCATCGACATCGACAAAGACAGGGTTGGTCAAAGCGTAGGGGAGATTGGCATCGCTCAAGAAGCCGCTCGGAGACCAACGCTGCAAGACAGGGAAAAGGCTCTCTTTGCCCAGGACTTCAAGCGCAAGGTAAGAATCCTTTTTCAGCAGCAAGCTGACCAGGTCTTCGAATTTGGAAACGACCTCCTTTGTAGTTTTGACGGGGAAGATGATTTTCCTCTCCCCGTTGACGATGACTCTTACCTCATTCACGGCTATCCAGGGAGCGCTCTGGACTTTCATCCAGAGCTCGACTCGTCCATCCTTTGCAGTCAAGGTATCGCCTGAAGTATATTTGCCGTTGACCTTGAACTCAACAAGAGGACCGTTTGTGGTAAAAGAGCGGCCTTTCTTCAAAGAGAGGGCAAGCGTAGCCCAGTTCAATTGATAGCCTTCCCCTCCCTCGTAGAAAACATAGGTTCGTGAATAGCCAGGCTCTTCCCTGTCTATGGAATGGGTATCTGAAGAGCCGACAAGCGGGAAATAGTAACCCTGGTTGAGAAGGTGAAACCAGTCCTCGATAGCCACAGAATTTGATGAATAAAAATGAGGCCCGTTCATTACTTCGAGCACATCGAAGGAAGTGTTGAAATGCTCGCGGGCAAAGGCGGCTTGTTCCTCGTCAAGTTGATAATTGTTGAAATAGCCCAAATCTCCTGCCCGGGGATGGTTCACTTGAAGGATTGCTTCCGGGTCCTTTTTCCGGCTTACCTCGAAGAGCAGAGGGGCTTCTTCGGCAAAAGGATGGATGGCGCCGTTCCTTTCCTCATCCACCCTCAATTTTAAGGGATAAGTGTTGTAATGGACTAAGTCATCAGGATGGGTCACTTCGTTTCCATAGACAACAGCCAGGTATTTCTCTAAACCGAGTCTCTTGAGAGCCGGATTGTAATCCGAGACGAAATTATGGTCTGAGGCCACAGCGACATCGACTCCTTCAGCGACAATCGATTTTATTCTCTCAGCTATGCCCATCCGTCCATCTGAATTGGTTGTATGGAGATGGGGGTCGAGTGAGATAAGATGCGGCGTTTCGAGCACTCGGTCGATGCGGAAAACGAGCTCTTGCAGCTCATCCTTCAGCACTTCGACGATTTTCTGGTCCATGGAGTATTCCGGGCCTCTGGAAGCGTAGATGAGATAGGTTCCCACAGGAAGGCCCAACTCAAGGCCTTCTTCTTGAGGATAACAGGAATTCTTGAATGTTTCCCATTGCCTTCCACTCTTGACCGGGTTTTCGGGCTTGAAATATGGAGTTCGAGTCGGAGAAAGTCCGATGAAGGTCACCTTGCCCGGCACAAACGCTCCGCGGCTGTCTCTGATTCTCACTTTCACTCTGCCCTGAGGCGGATTTTGAAGGATGCACGAGCTTTCCTCTGCTTCAGCAACAACTAGCAATTCTTCGCTGACAGCAGGAAAAAAATTCGCCCTGACTTTATAGATTCCTTTGGGAAGAGGCACTCTGAGGGAAAGGGGATTTTCAAGCATGGAGCGAAAGAAAAGCGAAGGGGAGAAGGCGTCGATGATGACGACTTCCGCCAAGCCCGAGTTGATGTCTTTGAAATGAAGGAGCGCCTCAAGCGGCTTGACCTTGAAGACCCCATAGGCCCTCTGGAGCAGGTCTTCGAATTGAGTGTTGACAAGGAGAATGTAATGAATCTTGAAAGCTTTCCCAGGCGGAAGCTTTATCGAAGGAAATTCTTCATCCTTTGGCAGAGGGTTCATATTCAGCCAGGCCAGATAGTAGCCGTTTTTCTGGTAGACTCTGAAGTTCAGGTTTGGATGCTTTTCTCGATGAAAGGGGCTGAAGGAGTAGGAGTGGAGAGGATTGAAATAAAGAGAGTAGTTGATGTCCTCAAGCTCTTTTGCTCCAGTGTTGGTCAGGGTAGAGAATATATCGATTTTTGCTTCATCAGGATAAAAAGAATAGAGAGTTTTTATCTCAGCTTTCTCTCCTTTCTTTCCTTGATACGAGGTCAAGGCTTCAAAAGCCGCAGCTGCTTGCTCTGTTTCTTTTAAAGGCAGGATCGAGGCGTAAGCCAGCTCTTCCCTCCTGTCCTTTCTCCTCAGCACTGGCGGGCCGATGACTAGGTTGCTCTCCAGGTTCTTTCCTGCCGGAACAAAGCTGATGATGCTTCCCAGGAGATCCGGGGAAAGATAGTTGAGCATGTTTTTTACAGACCTCGAGCTTGCCCCGATAATCACTAGGATCTTTCCATCAGAAAGAAGAAAATCGCCTTTTTGCCATAAAGAGCAGAATTGCTCGGGAAGGTCCTCAGCGCTTTTTATGACTTTGACTTGAATTTCTGCTGCAGGCAGATAAAAGGCGAGAAAGAAAAAGAGAGCGATTAAGACGCTTTTGTTGATTGTCTTCATTCCTGCCTCCTTAAAAGTTAGTTGACCTTAGAGTTGCTAAGACATAACTGAGGCTAATAACCATATACTAAAAGGGGGAAGGATTCAATATTTGCAGTGTGCGGCCCAAATTCCGTGATAGTCATATAAATATGGCTAGGGGGTCCTGTCACAGAATTTGGGAAGCTATTATGTTTGCATCAAGAAGGATCTTTGGCTAAAATCAAGTTCGCTCAATTATCGACGGCGATGAAAAAATTAAGAAAGATTCATGAGATCAAAGGGAAGATGTTTCTTCTTGAGATGGAGGCGTCGGAAGACTACAGGGACTACTCGAAGTACGAAGAGCTGAGGTATGAGATCTGGGCCGACCCCAAGGATACCCTTCCCGGGCCACGGAACATGTGGTGCGAGAATTTTATTCATGAGGGAAGCAGCCTTTTCATCGCTGTCTATGCTGCGGACAAAGAAGGCTGCTTCAGAAAAACTAAGGAGAATCTTGTCGGTTTTTCTTACGGCTTTGTCGGCGTAAAAAACAAGGAGATTGGCTTCAGACGGTCATCCAACCTGCAGTTCTATTCTCAGTATACGGGTGTCAAGCCAGACTTTGAGCACTACGGCTTGGGAGTGCTGATCAAGGAATTCCAGAGGAAGATGCTGATTGAGGTTTTCGGGATTTATACTGTGATCAACACTTATGACCCTTTGACTGGAGTCAATGCCTACAGGAACATTCACCATTTCGGGATGGAAGTGGTCGATTACCGTGAAGCTCTTTATGGAGACTTCGGCGGGCTTTTAAACCGGGTCGATATTCCCTGCGATAGGTTTATTGTCCGCTGGGATTTGAAGAAAAAGATACAAAGGCCAGACTATGACCTTGAATCTTTGATTGAGTCAGGGCAGTTGGCTGTCGAGGCGACGCTGGAAGAGGTCAAAGGCCGGAAAGGTGTCGTCAAGCTTGAGGTCATTAAGAAGGTCAACCTTTCCCTAAGAGAGGAATTCCTGCTCGTCGAGATTCCCTACGATTTTTATTATATGCTTCAAGAGACGGATGTCATCGAGGTTGCGGTTAGAAATATTCCCCTTGAATGGAGGCTGAAGACAAGAAAGGTTTTTATGGATTTGTTCCGGAGGAATTATAAAATCATCGATTTCAGGCAGGTTGAAGAAGGTCAACGCCGCAGAGATTTCTATGTTCTGATGAGAAAAAAGCTTCGAAGATGACGGCTAAAGCAGAGAGAATTTTATCTTTTCTTCGGCTTTTTTTTGAGTGAGCTCATCGGTCACTTTAACTCGAAGCTCGTATTCTCCTCCTTCGGGAAGAGCGGAAAGAGGAATTCGAGTTCCTTCGAGGATTGCTGCTCCCTCAGCCACGTTTCTCTGCCTTCTTTGAGGGTTGAGGTCGAACCTTTTCTCTCCTTTTTGAAGCTCGATTTCAATCAGTAACGAGCAGTTTTGATTTTCGTCTCTGGCCATGTTGTAGATGTAGTAAAACAAATTCAGAGATTCGTCTTTCTTGTAGCCAGGGCTGAATCGGGGCAGAAGAGCATAGCGGCCCATAGAAAAAACGTCAAACTCAGCTTTTTTATCCGCAACTTCTTTCTCTCTCACCTGAGCCGAAGCAAGAAGGGAGGAAAGGGCGAGCTCCTGAGTCCAGAAATCGGGAACTTGAATCCGGTCCATCTTGATTGAATATGATTTTTTGTCCATGGTAGCAAACCCGATAAAGATTTTGTAATCACCGGGAAGAAGAGGGAATCCGACCTGAGCTATAAAATAGCTTTCTTCTTCTTGAAGCTCTCTTTCTTGAAGAAAATCGAATGATTGGCCATCTTGCTCAAGACTTCCGAAAATGACCATCTTTTTCTGAATGGCCTCTTTTTTCTCTCCAGGTTCAATTTTCAAGAGAAAGGTCAGGTAGGTGCTTTCATTCTCAGCCTTGGTGAATAGCACTTTTTTTTCAAACGGAATCTGGACAATATCTTCCTGGGAAGATTTTATCTGCTGGATGAGCTTTCCCTCAAAAGATTCAGGAGGCAGAAGCGAAGGTTTTTTGGCGAAAGGTAGCTCTTTTAAATCTGGGTGAAGAAGAATTTTTTCTGGATAGGAATAAAAGGCCTGCATGACTCTGAAATCAGTCTGGTTCTGGTCGATGACATAGCCGATGCCGTCATGAGAGAAGACAACGTTAAAAGTTTTTTTAGGAAGATTCATCCAGGGTTGAGAAGGATAGATCCATATTTCTTGAGGGAAGGTCTGTTGGAGTCCTGAAGGGGATGTGCTCGGATGCAAGACCCTGGGTTTGCCAAAATAGAGATAGACTTTTCCCATATCTGTTTCTGTTCCTGTTTTGTAGGCGTAAATAAAAGCGTTTTTTACATATTGCAGCCGCTGATAGTACTCATCTCTGAACTCGTTTTTCTCAGTTTGAGGGGTAGGGTCTCTTTTTGCCCAGAAAAGCTTGATAAAAAAATCCTTTTCTCTCTCTTTTTCGAGTTTTTTAAATTCAGTTTTTTCTGCTTCGGTTATGATCAGATTCACTTCTTTATTCAGCCAGTTCTCGTATTTATCTTCATTCACAGCCGCTAGATTAAAGTTGAGAAGGATTAAAATCAGTGACAAAAGGACAGGCTTAAATATTTTTTTGACCTTCATCTTTTCTCTTTATTTCTTTAAATAATCAAGCAGTTGCCTGGCTAAGCCCGCTTTTTCGTGCTCTGGAGCCAGGGCTAGGAATTTTTCCAAATATTTCACAGCTTCTTCCTTCTTGTTCTGATTGATAGAGAGGGTTCCCAACTGGTAATAGGCATCAGCGTAGTCTGGCTTCAGTTCGACAACTTTCAAGAAAGCTCGCAGAGCTTCTTCGGATTCATCCAAGTTCAGCAGACAGACTCCAAGATTATAAAAAGCATCCGGGTCATCTGGGCTGAGTTCAGTGGCTTTCTTGTAGTATTTCATTGCCTGCTCAAAATTTCCGGCCTTGGCTAAGACCTCTCCCAGCTCTCTATTGATGCTGAAGCTTTCAGGATTGAGTTCCGCTGCTTTCTGGAACGCTGCGAGAGTATCTTCCCTTCTATTTAATTTTTTATAAGTCAGGCCCAGGTTGAAATGATAGCCCCACTGAGTCGAGTTGATTTTTATTGCCTCCTGGTAAGCAGCTGCCGCCTCTTGGTATTTATTCTCTTCGTAAAGCTTGTAGCCTTTTAGAAAGAGGCTATCAGCCTTGGAGAGGCTTTGCTCCATGGTTTCCTGAGCCTTCTCCATTTTAATCTCCAGTGTGCTTGTTTCGGCGATGCCCACCTTGGCTTCACGGGAGACAGAAAGATAGCCTGATTTCTTAAGGTTAACCTGATAATATCCAGGCCAGATTCCGACCTGAGTGAATTTGCCGTTTTTATCAGACTTGAGCTCGAATTTTAATGAAGTCACTTTTAAGGAAATAATTGTAACCGTGACTCCCTCCAGCGGCTTGCCCTCATTATCGGTGACGATTCCTTCGATCTTGCCTTGAACTTGGGGCCAGAGGCTGGAGAGAAGAAAGACGGCGAGGAATAAAAGAATTATCGTTCTTTTTATCATCCATCCCTCCTCAATTGTCTCTCTAATTTTTAAATCTCTATTTAAAAAATTTTAGGGATGAGAAAAGCTGGCCTCTTGTTCCTGAAGTTTTTTTGCTTTTTTCTCCAGCTCTTTGATTTTCTCCTGGTCGGGTTTGAGCTCAAGAGATTTTTGAAGAAGAGGAAGGGCTTTCTTCGGCTGGTTGAGATGGAGATAGCATTCAGCCGCCAGGTTCAAGACGCTGATTTCAGTCGCCTGCTCCATGAGCTTTTCCAGATAGACAAGGGCAGAGGCCCAATCTTCAAGGCCAGCATAGTTGACAGCGATGATTTTGGCTGCTTCCCTCTCCTGCCTAGCCTGGTAGACAGGGAAGACGATGGCCAGGGAATCTTTATATTGGCCAAGGGCATAAAGGGTTTTTGCCAGGAGAAGCCTGATATTAGCTGCGTCCTTCAATTTCAGAGCCTGCTCGAGAGAATTCCTGGCTGGCTGATAGTTTTTGGTCATAAAATACTGAGAGGCCAAGAGATAAACTTGTTCCGGGTCAGGCAAAGGATTGTGGAGTTTGGAGTAGATCCAGGGGATAACAGGGTATGCCTGGGAGAGAAGGATGAAATTCTCCCTTTCGCTCAGGAGCTTAATTCCGTTTTCATCAAGAATGGAGGCCAGGATTCGATAATATCCGGGTTTTAGAGTTGAAAGGGAGAGAGGCCCAGCATCAATTCCGCTTTGATCAGCAGCTAAAACCTCCTTCAAAGGCTTCTTATAGCTCTGCACAGGGGACTCGGAGTCCATGGAAAAAATCTCAATGAGGAGCGATCCTTTATTTTTTTCTTTGAAGTTGTAGAGCTGGCAGTAAAGGCCCATTTCTTCCTGAGGAAGAAAATTGCCCTGAGCGTTGATGACATACTGCTCTCCATCGAAAGTGAAGGCTTTGAGCCTCCTTTTCTGACCTTCCTCGATTTCTTCCCGGCCATGATAGAGAATCAGGTTGCTGAGCAGAGGGCCAGCGTTATCATCAGGGACTGAGACCTCAGTCTGAAATGAAGTGAAATCTTTGGCGGTCTTGCTCTTGAGCAGGAGAAAGAGTTTAAAATTCCCGGGAATGACAGGCAGCATGTCTTGAAAGGCAAAGAGCTGGCGTTCGTGTTGTTTGTAGTCTTCAGGAGAAATCTCGAGAGGAATCTCTTCTTCCTTTTCCAGAACAGGGTTTCCCTGGAAGTCTTCCATCCTTATCACCATCTGAAAGGAAGCATAGTATTTGCCCTTATAGAAGGCGAAATTGATTTTTTTCGGCTCCAGAGTCCAGTGAAGATAGAAATGTTCAGCGTTCTTGAAAATTTTGACCTTGAAGTTATTGTCGATAAAGTTATGGCTGTAATCTGTCTCGACATAGTCTTTGTAATAGAGGAAGTTGCGAGCGTAAGCGTCAGAGAATTTTTTCTCAGGCAGAGAATAGGTGCTGGAGATAACAGTCTCAGAGGAGAGGCCGCTAGTTCCCAGGGTGCTTTCGCCCGGAATGTAACTCAGGGAAGCATTGGCGAGTTCGCTTGATACTTTCTTAACCAGCTGATAGGCAGTCCTCTGATTCAGCACCCGGCCAGAGAGTGCAGGAATGACCAGCTTCTCCGGGCCCTCAACTCCCGGATGATAGAGGCGGTAATCGCCCAATCCCTGGGGTTGATAGAAGATCAGGTAAAAAAATGGCGGTAAGCCATACTCCTGCTCTCCCTTATACTGCCAGAGTTCAAGAGGCCAGACCTCAGAGCTTGTGGCGTAGATTTGCCTTTCCAGAGGAGAACCGAGAAGAAGATAGAAATAACCTCTTTCTGTCTGACTCCCTTTTTTTGAGCTTTCACGGCCAAAATTAAGGTCAGCAAACTGGACTCTTTTCATGTATTCCTCATAAAACTCATTCTGCTCTGTATCAGGCAGGGGATCGTGTCTCTTCCAGAAAAGTTGGATGAACTTTTCTCTCTCCTGATTTGTCTTCAGCTTAAGAAAAACTTCTCTTTCTGTTCTGGTGATGATAGGAGAGACAGTCTCGAGCCAGTTGCGCTGCTCTGGGGAGAGCTTTTCTTGGGTGTTTAGAAGGATTATCGCCGCCAGGAAAACAAGAAAGAAGGTTGAATTCTTGTTCATGTCTAATCCCTTCTTTAAATCTTAAATTAGCATAAGGCCGAATAAGTTTCAAATTTTTCCCACAGAAGGAAAGTTTGGTAAACATAAAAATTTCTTGCTTTTTTTTTGGCTTAATTTATGATAAAAATAAATAATAGCAATGAAGGGCAAAGCAGATATTTGGATAATTCAATTTTTTGGAGAGGGAAACTGACTTCCGTTGAAAGGCAAAGATATATCTTGTTGATAAAAAAGGGATTGCTATAATTGAAAATTGGCACGAAATTCGCCTTATTAAATTTGTATAGTTACCTGTTGGATAATCGGGCACGATTCATCGATAAGGAGGTGAGAATCAAAGGAGGAATTAAATAAAGGGATATGAGTCATTGGGTTTACGAAGAAACGGAAAGGAGAGAAAAATGAAACTCAAATCAATAATAGTTATGTGCTTTCTTTTCCTTGTGCTTTGTTCCCTTGCTTTCTCCCAGTCCAGAGATACAGGTGCGATTGTTGGAACTGTTCTCGATGAAGAGAAAAGTCCCCTTCCTGGCGTAGTATTGACTCTCCAGAGCCCGAGCTTAATGGGCGTGCGAACGACGGTCACTGCTGCAGACGGAAGCTACCGATTCCCCGCCCTGCCTCCCGGAGTTTATAGCCTAAAGGCCGAGCTTACAGGTTTTAAGACAGTCATTCAGGAAAATATCCGCCTCTCAACCACCATCAGATTGACGGTAGACCTGACGATGAAACTCGCTGCTTTAGCAGAAGAGGTGACGGTCATCGCCCAATCGCCGACTGTGGATGTCAAGTCAAGCGAGACCGCTTCCGTGACTCTGAGCAACGAAATACTGAGAAACATTCCCTATTCCCAGTTTACTGCCGACATCGTCAATCTGGCTCCAGGAGTTACTCCGAGTACGACTGCTGATGTGGCTTATGGTGCTCAGGATGGAACAGGAATCGCTTACTCGATGGATGGAGTCAATGTTGCTGACCCTGAAGGAGGGACAGCCTGGGTCTTCCTCGACCACAACATCATCGAGGAAGCTAAAGTCATGGGGCTCGGCTTGCCAGCAGAATACGGAAATTTCACCGGTGTTATTTTTAACCTGATCACCAAGTCCGGCGGCAACGAATTTTCAGGTCATTTTGAATTTGACTTCCAGGGGAAAAAGGACGACAAGCCAAAACATTTCTGGCAGGCAGTAAATAACCAAGCTTATGTCGCAGATTTTCCCAAATTGACCTCACCTTTGACAAAACTGATGGATGGGAATGCCCATCTCGGCGGCCCGATCACGAAGGATAAAGTCTGGTTTTTCGCAGGGCTTCAGTGGTATCACTCATGGCGATATCCAACCGGCTTCCCCGAAGCAATCGATTACATCCAGCCAAGGTCATTTTTAAAAATCAATTCCCAGCTAAGCTCCAAACTGAGCATGATTGGCTCTATCGAAGTTGATACTTATAATGGCAAGAATCGCGGTGGAAGTGCCACCACTTCTCCAGAAGCTGTAGTCGACCAGACGTCACCAGAAGTTGTTGCCAACTTCAGCCTGACTAACATTCTCAGCCCCAAGACCTTCCTTGACTTAAAGGCTGCTTATTTCTGGGGATATTACTACCTTGAGCCGGAGACAGGAAGGGATGTCAATGCCCATTTCTCTGATAATGACAACATGCTCTATTACAACTCAGGCTATTACTACCTCGCCGACCGCACCAGGTTCCAGGCCAATGCCAGCCTGACCCACTATGCTGAGGATTTTATCAAAGGCTCCCATGACTTCAAATTCGGGGTTGAGATTGAGCACTCCTGGTCCAGAAGCCAATATGGTTTTACAGGCCCAAACCACACCTATTATGAGGATTATTGGGGATACGGCTATTACGGAAACTACCTGAAGTTTGAATACGAGGGCTATGATTTCAATGTGAGATACACCAGGCTCGAAGGGTTTGCCCAGGATTCCTGGAAGATTACCCCCCGCTTGAATCTGAATTTCGGTCTTCGCTTCAGCCAGAACTGGGGAACGATCAAAGATGTTGAGGGAGTTGTTTACAATACCAACCGGATAGCGCCCCGTGTCGGTTTTGCCTTTGACATTTTTGGAGACAAGAGCACAATCCTCAAAGCTCATTATGGCCAGTTTACAGAAGCAATGTTTGCTGCCTACCATGAGCGACTAACTCCCAAGTGGGCTGACTATATTACCTATCTCTGGGATTTGACGGCAACGCCACAAGATTGGGTAGAGATTGATAGAGTCACGCAGAATTGGAAGATGGAGGAAGGAATAAAGCATCCTTATATGGACCAGTACACAGCCAGTATTGAAAGAGAGCTCTTCAGGGATTCTTCTATTACCCTGAGCTTCATCTACAGAAACTGGAAGAACCAAATCGGAGTCTATGACACCTTAGCCCAGTTTGCACCTTATTATTACAGATCTCCCAATGGATATTATGTCGCTCCTCTCGATAAGGTATTTACAGTTTATCAATTAACCTCGGGCAGCGCCCATGAGTTTATGATTGAGAACATGAGGCAGGGCGCTGATAGACCTTATGTCCTGGGAAGGCCTTACCGAAGATATGCGGGCATTGAACTCCTCTTCAACAAGCGATTTTCAAACCGTTGGCAGGTGATCGCCTCTTATGTCTACTCCCAGACAAAAGGCACGATAGACAACACCTGGGGAGATGACATCGGCTGGAATGCCAGGAGCGGAATGTATACAGGTGACCCGAATTACTGGACTTATGCCGAGGGCTATGCTACCTACGATCCGACTCACATGATTAAATTCCAGGGAACCTACCTAATTCCTGTAGTAGATGTTAGCTTAAGCGCTTATTTCAGGGGAATTACTGGCCCGAGTTGGAACCAGAGATTCAGAACCAGGGCACTTCCTCAGGGAAGAGTGACTTTCAACACAGAATCTAAAGGTGCCCAACACTACCCGATGGAGAAAATCCTCGACCTGAGGCTGGAGAAGATTTTCACCCTGGCCAAGAAATACCGCTTAGGATTGATGGTCGATGTCTTCAACGTCTTCAACGCTGATACCATCACCAACTGGGGGACAAGAATCGGCTATGACTGGCTCCTGCCTACTGACCCAAATTACTATGAATCGACCGAGGGACACAACCTGCTTGGGATTGTCCTGCCGCGCCAGGCAAGGATCGGAATTCGCGTAATCTTCTGATTTAGACCAGGGTTCGAGAAAAGGGGAGAGCTCTCATGGGGGGCTTTCCCCTTCTCACTTTTTTATGAAAAATAACAAAAAGGAATTTTTTATATAAAAAAGCCTTTTCTTTTATAATAGAATTTATTGATGTTCGTATAATTAATGTCTGTTATTTTCTCTTAAGATTTGTATCCGTTATTTATACTGATCTCAATAGCCCTTAAAGATGAATAGAAATAAAGTATTCATTATTGCCTCTGTTTTTTTATTCGTTTTTATTTTATTCATTCTTGTTTTCCTTCTTCGCCCCTGGAAGCCAAGTTTTGCCCGCCTGAAAGGGGGCAAAGGATTCAATTTCATCCTGATTACCGTCGACACCCTGCGCGCTGACAGGATTGGCTGCTATGGCTTTCAGTGGATTGATACTCCTTTCATCGACCTTTTTGCTTCGCGGGGAATAAAATTCACAAGATGTATCGCTCAAACACCGCTCACTCTTCCTTCTCACACCTCCCTTCTCACCGGGACTCTTCCCCTCTTCCACGGAGTCAGGGATAACGGCGGGTTTATCGTTCCGCCAGAACTTAAAACCCTGGCCGAGCTTTTTAAGGAAAATGGCTATGAGACGGCGGCCTTTGTCGGCGCCTATGTCCTCGATTCCAAGTGGGGGCTTAACCAGGGGTTTGATTATTACTTCGACCAGTTTGACTTGAGCCGTTTTGAAAAAGTCTCCTTAGCAACTGTCCAGCGTCCAGGAAACGAGGTCATGGATGAGGCTTTGACCTGGCTGGAGAAGGAAAAGCAAAAAAGATTTTTTGCCTGGATTCATCTCTACGACCCCCATACTCCCTACGAACCTCCTCCTCCTTTTGACAAGAAATACCGACATCCCTATTTAGGAGAGATTGCCTTTGCCGACTCTCAGCTTGGCCGGCTCTGGGAGTTTCTCAAAGCCAACGATCTCATCCAGAATTCTTTCCTTATTTTTGCCTCAGACCACGGCGAAAGCCTCGGCCAACATCGAGAATCAACCCATGGCTTTTTTGTCTATCAAGAGGCCATCCATGTTCCTCTCATCTTTTTCACCCCATTTGAAAAGCTTCAGGGAATTTCCTCTGCTCAAATCGTTTCCCTGGTCGATGTCATGCCCACTGTCTTGGAGATGGGAGGAATCTCCATCCCTGCTCAGGTCCAGGGGAAAAGCCTTATACCTTTATTTTTTGAGCCTGAAAAAAAGCTAGATAGCCTTGGCTACTCGGAAACTTTTTATCCTCGTTTCCACTATGGCTGGTCTGAGCTCCAAACCGTTCAAAAGGATAGGTACAAATTGATTATTGCCCCAGAACTCGAGCTCTATGATTTGGCTCAGGACCCGAATGAAGGGAAAAACTTGGCATCTTCTGAAAAGAAAATTCTGGCTGAGTTCCATCCCGAGGCTTTAAAATTTATAGAAAAATCGAGCCAGAATGCCTATGAGCTTGACTACAGAAAGATCGACGAAGAGACAAGAGAGAAACTCGCTGCCCTGGGATACATCGGCTCATTCACCGATTCAGCCAAATTGAAAGGGAAGAAGCTGGCCAATCCCAAAGAAAAGATTGTCGTTTTTAACGAGCTTTCCAAGGCGCGGGAGCTAGGACTAAGCGGGAAGGCCGAGGAAGCCATAAGAATCATAAAAGAAATCATCGCCAATGACCCGGAAATAACCGATGCTTACTTTTCCCTCGGGAATATTTATTTTAAGCAAGGAGATTTCAAGGAAGCCATATCTTACTTCGAAAAAGCTCTGGAGCGAAAGCCCGATGATACCTTTGTCGTTCTTAACATCGGTCTCTCTTACCAGAGAATGAGAAAATTTGATGAGGCTGAAAAGTTCGTTCTGGATTATATAAAAAAGGGATTCTCGGATTCTCAGCTCTATTTCATGCTGGGAGGCATGAAATTCATCCAGAAAAAATACGATGAGGCTATTCCCTATTATGAGAAGTGCCTTTCTATCAACTCTGAATCAGCTTCAGCTCAAAACGGTTTGGCTGCGATTTACATCATCAAAGAGGACCTCGTCCAAGCTGAAAAACATATTAACCTTGCTCTAGCCCTCAATCCGAAGTTGAGCAATGTCTATTTCAACTTGGCCGAGATACGCGAAAAACAAGGAAAAACTTTGGAGGCCATGGAAGCCTATCGAAAGGAACTCCAGTTTTCGCCTAAGCATTTTAGGGCCTGTTTTAACCTTTCCCGCCTCTACCGGCTCTCAGGCCAGGAAGAGCAAGAGCTTGAATATTTGAAAAAAACAATTGAGATAAACCCCAATTTCCCCTTGAGCTATTTCTACCTCGCCCGGATTTATCTCAATCGCGGCCAGAATTTTGAAGAGGCGATCTCCCTGGTCAAGAAGGGGATTGAGCTAAAGCCTGAAAAGAAGGATTTGCCACTGGGCTACTTTCTTCTGGCAGACCTCTACAACAGGCTCGGAAAGAGCACTCTCTCTGAGGAGTATGCTCGGAAAGGGAGGGAGCTAGTTCAAACCAACTCAAACACTCGTTAGAAAAATAGAATCACATCGCCGAGCAAAGAAGTTTTTTTATTCAATTTTATCTTTTTTTAATGTACTATAAATTTCTTTATAAATAGAAATCTCTATCGAAAGAAACTCATCTCTATTAAGATTTGATTGAGAAGAGATATAGAGAAAGGAAAGGAGACGATTCATGAAAAAGATGAGCAAACAAGTAGAGAAAGCCATTAAAGAGGCCATCAAGCTTGAGATCAACGGCAGAAGTTTTTTCAACCATGCGGCGGAGATCACCCAGAACCAGCTCGGGAAAAAGATGTTCCTGCGTCTTGCCGAAGAGGAGGTCAAGCATCTCCAGACATTCGGCCAGTTGTTCAGCTCGGCCCTTCAAGGGGCTGACTGGAAAAAATACATCAAGGATGAGGAACTCAGGGGACAATCTTCCTTGATTGAAGAGCTGGCTTCAAGGATGAAGAGGGCAGAAGGGAAGAGCGAGATCGAGGCCCTGAGCATCGGGATGGAGCTAGAGAAGAATGCCGTCGACTTTTTTCAGAAGTCTGCTCAGGATGTGGATGACCCGGCGGCCAAAGAGATTTTCGAAAAAATTGCTGACGAAGAAAGATTTCATTATGACTTGCTTCAAGCCCAGCACGATTCTCTCACCCATTCAGGATTCTGGCTGGACAGCGCCGAGTTCCAGATGGACGGCAAGTTTTAGAATGAAAAAAGGGGTCTGCCCCTTTAACCTTACTTTTCTTCCTCTAAGGTCTTGAGCAGCTTCTCCCAATCCAGCCACCCCTCCTTTCCCTTTATCCATTTTTCAAACCAGGCAAATTCTGCCTCCATCTTTACCAACTGATAGCGGGGGTTCTCTAAGCCATGGGGCATTTCAGGATAGACGATGAATTCAGTCGGGACTCCCAGCTTCTTGAGGGCCATATGCAATTCATCACCCTGCGGCCTGGGAATCCGCCTGTCTTTTTCTCCGAAGTGAATCAGCGTCGGCGTCTTAGCCTTCTTGATGTACTTCAGCGGTGAAACATCCAGATAGTGGTCCCAGTTGTCGTAGGGCCTGCCCTTGAAATAAAATTCACGGGGGTCCTGCTCGTCAGTTTGAGCATAAAGAGAAATCCAGTTCACCGCTCCTGCACCGGTTGAGATGGCTTTGAAGCGGTCAGTAGAGACAAGGGTCCAGTTTGACCAGTGGCCGCCCGCGCTCCAGCCCATCATTCCCAGCTTCTCCGGGTCAGCGATTCCCCTTTCGATGAGATAATCAACCCCGCTCATGATATCATCGAAAGCCTGACGGAAATAATCGCCGGCGATCTCCATCCGGAACTTTTCGCCGTATCCTGAAGAGCCGCGGTAATTGGGCTGAAAGACAGCATAGCCGTTGGCGGCAAAGACATGGGTGTAAGTTCCGTAGGAGCCTGAGAAAGAATGGGTATAGGCGCTGGCCGGGCCGCCGTGGATCTGGACGATAAGCGGATAGCGCTTTCCCTGTTCATAGTTGAGCGGATAGACGAGGATTCCCTCGATCGTCTGGCCGTCAGTGCTTTTCCAGGTGACGTTCTCGTATTGGGCCAGAGAAAAATTTTTAACTTGGGGATTGGAATCTGTAAGCTTCACCCATCTTTTCCTGTTGGTTAGTGTTTTCGTGGAGGCCAAGTAGATATCGGACGGCTGATGCGGGTCAGCATAAGTGATAAAGATTAGACCCGTCTCTTTATCTTTGCGGGCAGAGACCATGGCTCTCTCATCAGTGACCCTCATCGGACTCGAGCCCTTGGCCACGGGCACGGCAAAAAGGTTGTTGGTTGTCCCCTCCAGGGCATTGAAAAAAATTGTGTCTCCCTTTTCGCTCCAGAAGGAGACTCCAGCATCCAGGTCGAAGTTTTCAGGGAGCTTGACCATCTCTCCTCCGGCCAAGGGATAGAGATAGATTCGCGCTTTTCTCATGTAGGTGAATTCATCCGGCGCGGAAAAAGCCAGCCATTTTTTGTCTGGAGAAAAGCTAAGAGAGCCTTCTGAAACTTTGTTTTGAGTCAGTCGCTCAAATTTCTCGTCTTGAAGCTTGAGGAGATAAACCTCCGAGTCTTCGGGAGAGGAGTAACGGTTCGGGCTTGAGCCGCTGAAGGCGATAAGCTGCCCATCATCGGAAATGACAGCCTGCTCGACTGAAAAGTCGCCAGAGGTGAGCCTTTTCTCTTCTTTTTTCTCCAGGTCTATGACCCAGAGATGGCGGGCTATTTTGATTGGATCAATGACCTGGACATTGAATCCATCTTTTATCCTTTTTTTCTCGATTTCGTCGAACCTATCTGGTGCGGTGAAGTAAACCTTTTTTCCATCCGGGCTCCAGAACCAGGATTCAACCGGAGTCTCATGCTTTGTCAGCTGAGCGGCCTTCTCACCACTTTCAGGAAGAATCCAGATTTGCTTTTCCTTATCTTCACCGCTCAGAAAGGCAAGAAAGGAGCCGTCTTTGTTCCAGTCGAAAGAGATAACTCCGGCCTTGGCTTCTGTGACCTGCCAGGGCTCACCGCCGTCCGGATTCATG